>NZ_JABXWD010000253.1 GCF_019173545.1 Candidatus Magnetobacterium casense
AGGGGGCTGGCCCCCTTGCAGGGGGTTCTGAAGGGGGGCGGAGCCGCCCCTTTCTTTCTTCTATTCAGGCAATTTTGATACCCGAAAAAACTCGAATCCGATCAGTATACATGTTTATGCTCTCTTGCTTACTTATAATTTTCCACACTGAGTCTCACTTCAGATACTCTGCAACGTTTTTCAGCCACTGATCAAAGAAGGGTGGAATGTAGAGGCCGATCATCAACACCAACGCAGCGTGCAACACGATCGGTACGTAGGCCACCTGCACGGGGTGCTGATATGAGGGCACCTCGGCCATGACCATCGACTGAACGCGTCTAAAGAGCGCCGAAGCGGCCACCGCCAGCCCAACAACAAGCACCGGGACCAGATACGGGGCACTCTTGACCGTTGCGGTGAGAATCAGAAATTCACTGATAAAGACGCCAAATGGGGGCATCCCCACAATGGCCATGACCCCGAACATCAGCCCCCAGCCAACAACCGGATTGCCCCTGATAAGCCCCCTGATCCTGCTCATCTCCTGGCTTCTGTGCATCTGTATGGCATGACCGCCGGTGAAGAACAGGGTGGACTTTGTCAGGCTATGCACAAGCATGTGAAGCAACGCCCCAAAAGTAGCAGTGGCCCCGCCAAGGCCAAAGGCAAACGTCGCAATGCCCATGTGTTCGATGGAAGAGTAGGCAAACATGCGCTTTAAGTCCTTCTGCCGCAGGATGGAAAAGGCGGCAACGATAACCGACAGCAACCCAAAACCCATCATGATATTGCCGGCATGGTGCGTCCCCAACGAGGCATCCACCAGCACCTTGCACCTGACCAGGGCATAGAGGGCAACGTTTAAGAGCAGCCCCGACAACAGGGCTATCGGTGGGGGCCCTTCGCTGTTGGCGTCGGGGAGCCAGTGGTGGACGGGGACAAGCCCCATCTTGGTGCCGTATCCAACCATGAGGAACACAAATGCCATCGACAGTATGTTGGGCTCCATCATGCGTCCTACGCTGTTGAGGTTTGTCCACAGGAGGGCCTCACCGCCCTCACCGAGCACCTTTTCTGCCGCAAGGTAGAGCAAGATCGTCCCAAAGAGTGCCTGGGCAATCCCCACGCCACAGAGTATGAAGTACTTCCATGCCGCCTCAATGGAGGATGGCGTGCGGTACAGCGATACCAAAAGGACCGTGGACAACGTGGCCATCTCCATCGCTATCCACAGTATGCCGACGCTGTTTGTCAGCAGTGCCACAAGCATCGTGGCAATGAACAACTGAAACAACGTGTGATAGTACCTCATGCGTTGTGGCCCCAGGGCGCCATGCTGTTGTTCCACGGTCATGTATCTTCGGCTGAAGACGGAAGTAGTCATCCCGACAAAGGTGGTGATAAGCTCCAGGTATACACTGAAGGCGTCGGCAAAAAGGAGTTCATCGGCCACAAGCACAGGGCCTTTAACATGGACATCCCAGGCCAGCCACATCCCTGCCAGAAACGTTACAACAGAGGCGGCAACGTTTATTTCGGCAGCCAATCGCCGCTCTCTGACAACAGCCAGGACACCGGCAGCAAACAGCGGCAGGCACAGCAGCACCACAAGAGACACCGCCTAGTCCACCTCCTTGAGTCTTGCCAGTTGTTCGACGTCGAGGGAGTCGAAATTGGAGTGTATGTGGAAGAAGAACACGCCAAAGATAAATGCGGCAATGAGTATATCCAGGGCCACCCCAAGCTCTACCAGCAACGGCATCCCGTAGGTGGCGTTTGTGGCCGCAAAGAAGAGTCCGTTTTCCATTGCGAGGAAACCTATGATTTGGGTGACGGCGTTTTTCCTGATGATCATCATCAGGAGTCCCAACATAACGGTGGCCAGTGCAACCGCCAGGGTAGAGCGTGTCACAAGGGTTGAGAGTTCCCTGATGGGGGAGACCAGGTGGTAGGAGAATATGACCAGGGCAATGCCAATGAACATGATCGTTGGGACGTTAAGGATGGTTTCGACCTCCTTGTGTATCTTTAATCGTCTGACGAGGGTGTGCAGTATATACGGCAGCAGGAGCACCTTCAGTACCAGCGTTAGGGCTGATGAGATGTAGAGGTGGTGACGGTTGACCACAAAACCCACCAGGGCAGTGTTTACGGCAAGAAACAACCCCTGCCACGTAAACAGAAAGATAAGCCCCGACATCCTCCTTTGCACCAGCATACCAAATGCCGTCAGCAGGATAAAGGCAGCCAAAAAGCTGTTTATGTGATGCACAAGGTCTATGTACATATCCGGCAATATCCCCAAGAGATTTACCGTCTCTTGATAATCAATTCTAAACCATTGTACCAGTGGGTGTCAATCTAAAAAGCTAGCTCCTTATCACGGACAAAACATTCTTGCTGTTAGAAAAAACTAATTGCGCCATTGACAAATACCGTTGCGCTATGATAGCGTATAACAATAAAGGGAAGGATACGTTGAAGGGTTTATGCAAACATTAGAATCAGAAGATTTAAGGACATTTGATTTAACACAGATAATTAATGGGGAGGAGTTTGTGTCGCCTAGTCCGTTAAGTAAGCATCAGGGGATTGTTTTTAAACTTAGCACTATTATCAACACATACATCCGAAACAAAAAAATCGGAAAGGTCTTTATCTCACCACTTGATGTTATTTTAGAGGATGGCTTAAACAGGCTTCAACCTGATCTGATATTTATACATAAAAACAATAAGCATATACTACAAGACTGGATACGTGGAGTCCCTGATATGGTTTGCGAGGTGGTATCTAAGAACACCTTGCATATGGATACCGATAAAAAAAAGAAGATATATCAACGCTATAGAGTACCCGAATATTGGCTGGTCTACCCCGAGTATGGTACGCTTGAGATATATACCATTAAAGATGGCGAGTATGAACTGTACTCATCGGCCATTGACGAGGGAGTCGTGAGGTCAAAGGCCATTGAGGGGCTTGAGGTTGGCGTTAGTGAGATATTTGAAGAAGATACCTGGGATTGATTAGGAGGGAGTATATTTGAAGCATTAGTCTACGTGTTTCCTCAATTATTATAAGACAGGTTAATATGTTCAGTTTTTTTGCTACACATAAGACATAATTACAAGAACGGGGATTTCATGAACAACGGATATTCAAGGATAATCATACGTTTAGTGGCAGGTTTTTTCTTGTTTTTGGGCATCATCGCTGCGTTGGTAGGGATATCGGTTTCGTACCTGAGCGACATGGAGGTCTCCATTGACAAGATCGTGAGGCTGCACAACGTGCGGTTGGGGATTGCTCAGGATATGCGGTACTTTGTGCGTCATAGTGCCGTGCTTGTGCGAAACGTCCTGCTTTTGGATGATCCTGCCGGGAAATACTCAGAGCTTAAGCGTTTGTCAGAGGCCAGGGGGCAATATATGGAAAAAAGGAATGAGTTGATGGCAGACCTCCATGATGACAAGTCAAACGCCCTGCTTAAGAGGCTCCAGGAGGAGGATGCGATCACCCTTGCGCTGTGGGATAATGTCGTTGAGCTATCGTTATCGGGCAAAAGGAAAGAAGCGACCGATTTGCTTGTCACCGAAGTGCGCTCCGTCCAATGGAAGTGGCTGGCTGATCTTAACGCCCTTGTTGAGGCAGAAAAGGAACACGTCAAAGACGCCGACACTTATGCCGCTAATATGTACCGGCAGGCAAAGGTAATTATCAGTCTGTGGGGATTGTTGGCGGTTATCCTGGGCAGCGCAATATCCGTGGCAATAACAAGGAGCATAGCCGCCCCGTTGGAAGAGACGATTAAGTCAGAGGTGGCCAGGCGCAGAGAGCAAGAGCAGGTATTGATATATCAGGCAAAGCTGGCCAGAATGGGACAACTGCTCGTAAACATCTCCCACCACTGGAGACAGCCCCTGCATACCGTTGGATTAATCATACAGGACATACAGGAGGCCCATGAGCACGGTGAGCTGGATGCTGCCTACATAAACAATGCCGTGGCAGAGGCTATGCAGGAATTAAAGGGCATGTCGGAAACCATAAACGACTTCATGAACTTCTACAGACCCAAAGAGGAAAAGGAACTCGTTGACTTAGAGGTGGCCACGGCAGAGGTCTTAACCCTGCTCTATCCAATACTCAACGGCAATCTCATAGATTTTACGATCACGTGCCACGCACACAACAAGACCGTTACAAATGTATCAGAGGTAGCCGGTTGTGGTTATCTGATGTTCGATACGTACAAACAACACTTCCAGTACGTCATGCTAACCATACTGAGCAACTCAAAAGATGCCATCCTGCACCAGAGACAACTGGGGTTACTTGACAAGGACAGCAATGGTATCATATTTGTGGATTTTTATCATATGGAAGACGTTATAAAGATAACCGTCAGTGATAACGGCGGTGGCATCAGAGAAGACATAATGGACAAGATATTTGAGCCGTACTTTACGACCAGGGAGCAGGGCAAGGGTGTGGGGCAGGGGCTGTACCTGTCGCGGATAATCACAGAGACGCATCTCAATGGCAGGATCGGGGCAAGGAACATCAAGGGTGGGGCCATGTTTGAGGTCGTACTGAGACATGGACGTGTGGCGGCATGATTATTATAGCACGTTTCGATTGCGTGCGATACAAGAAAAAAAGGGGCGGCTCCGCCCCCCTTTAGAACCCCCTGCAAGGGGACCAGTCCCCTTGACCCCGTAAAAATGTCGTGTGTTTTGTATTTAATCCAATAGAAATCTACTATAACACAAATTCGGAACCAAAGGACTTGGGCATAAATAATTTATTATTTCAAGTCTGTTAGGAGTGGTAAATAAAATACTCAACGCAAGCATATACCGCAAAAAACCTTTTATACAGCTGCTGAGTTTTTTGACAAAATTTGGTGCAGGTGTGACCAGATGGGGTGGGTTCAGCAAAACATTATACTGTTTTCTATCTGAAAATGAACTCAACTTTCGCAGTAAAAAAGTAGGGGTGGATTGTTTATTCATAAGGAATTTCATAGCAAATATATCTCTGTTTGTTGTATAATAGTATTACATTGAGGTAACACT
>NZ_JABXWD010000254.1 GCF_019173545.1 Candidatus Magnetobacterium casense
AAGTACCGAAGGGGACAGGAAAAGAGAGTATCGGAAGATGATTGAGTCCAAAAAAGAGAGTGGACAAATGTCCGGACAAATGTCCGACAAACGTCCACCAGAGATAGAGATAGAGTTAGAGTTAGAGTCAGAGAAAGAGAAAGAAGAGGCTCCCGTGCCAGCTCTGGCGAAACCGAAGTTTTCTCAGGAGGTGGTAGCCCTGACTCAACTTCTTTATGACCGTATCATGGAGAGGGTAAACCCGACCAGATACCGGCATAAAAAACCGGGAGAGGTGAGAAAGATGTTGGAGGGATGGGCAGGGGACATCGACAAGCTCCACCGTATCGACGGGGTTCCCCACAAGAACATCGCCGAGATGATAGAGTGGTGCACGGCCCACGATGAGGGGAAGTTCTCATGGGCACGGAACATTCTGTCCGGGGAGAAGTTGAGGGCTCACTTCGACACGATGGAGGGCCAGAAAAATTCAGGAAGGAGGTCAAATCACAGCAAGGAGGCGTACATGAAGAGGAATGACGCCATCCTTGATGAAATTGAGAAGGTGAAAAAATGAATTACAAGGAGTTCATGTCAACGATGATTTCGTATTATGGAGCCCCCACGAGCGTGCTCCATAACGATGAAGTCATGAAATATCTTTTGAAGTCGTTCCCGCAGGGAGAGGTCTTGAAAAAGCTCAAGGAGAAGATTTTTGAGACCCACAAAATCCATTACGGGTTCCCGGACGTGGCGACGATCAAGGAGATTTTCGAGAAGAACAAGGGAGACGTTCTCTCCGGCATCGGGGTAGTCGAGAGCGTGAATATTCTCGACTTCTTGCCGAAGGGGACAGACGTGAAGTCCATTACCAACACCATCGAGGTTGAGGAGACGGAGCGTCAGGGCCGGGTGGCCCACATCAACCACGTGGCGAAAAAAATCAGGAGGGGATGATGTACGAAAATGCGTATGGAATCCCGTTCGGGGACAAACTGGCGAATATGATTCACGAGTCGAAGTTTGACCCCGAGCGTGGGTGTGACCTTTCAGCCTTGCTTGCGGTGAAGAACAAGTGGGGAGAAATCCGGGAGCATCATGCGAGGAGGATTCAGCTCGAATGTGAGCTTTCGGTGCTGATGGAGAAGGTGAAGAAGGGAGAGCCGGTTGACGTCGATGAGGCGAAGAGGTTGAAGAAGGAAATCAACCTTGAGATGTCCTATATGTTCGACCACATCGGAGAGGGCTACACGGCGAGGGTGGATTTTTATGCACGGTGGGACGGTATCGAGTACGTGTATAGAACCATCACCGACAAGTGGGGAGAGACGGAGGTGGGCCATGCGAATTTTTGCAGGTATTACGAGACCTACATCCGAAACGAGCAGTTGAAAAATTTGGCGAGGTGAGTGGATGAGCGAGAAGAATGTTTCTATTATCATCGAGGAGTATATCAGGGCGAACGGGTTCGACGGCCTTGTCAATCCCGAAATTGAGTGTGGGTGTCCGGTTGATGAGGGGTTGTTCCCGTGCGACTCGGTATGCCCGGAGTGTCAGCCGGGGTACAAGGGAAAGAGTAATGACCCGGACTACGAATACATGATGTTCGTGGACAAGCCGACTGACGAGCCGGAGGAGGGGGAAGATGAAGGGTAAGCTGGTGGTTCACGGCATGGTGCTGGCGAACAAAATCCAGTATGAGACTCCGGGGTGGAGGGAGAAACTGGAGGAGTTCAAGGCCCATAATGAGGGGAAGAACATCGAAATCACGTTTGAGATGGTGGACTCTCCCCTGCACTATCTGTTCAAGTATTATTGGGGCTACCTGTTGCCGGACTTGGCGTTTGCCATGGGAGAGCGGAACAAGTTCAAAACGCACCTGTTCTGTAAGATGATGCACAACCTGATAAACGTGTCAACGGTGGACGAGATTCCGAAGAAGTATTTCAAGCGTGGCTGGGTGAAGCTGAACATGGAGGAAGTCCAAGACCCGACCAGCATCGAGCACCTGTTGGCGACAATCAGGGGGGTCATCATCATCTTCGAGAACAACGAGCTGGTGGCGTATATCCCGTCGTGTGCTGACCTGACGCATCAGGAGATGAAGGACTACACCGTGAAGGTGGAGCATTACCTGTTCGTGGACTGCAAGGGACGGCTCGGCGAAGAGGGGCGGGACGGGAGACAGGCGAAGGCCATGCGGGACAAGGGCATGGACGAGGAGAAGAAGAAGATTGAAGACCTGTTCCCCGGAGAGGAGATTCCGATGAAGGCAGGGAAGGACGGTTCGTTTGAGAGTTGCGAGCCGTTCCCCGAGGATGACTCATGGTAGAGGAGGCAGTAAAGTGAGAGAGAGCGTTTTTCAGCGGGAGGTCATCAACTCCATCAAGACGTTGGGCGGAGTGGCGTACAAGTTCCCTGATGCGGTGCGTGGTGAGGTCGATGACGGAGAGGGCGGGAAGAAGCAGAGGTTTATCCCGCCGAAGCCGTTTGACATCATAGCGTGTATCGGTGGAGAGAGCATTGCCATCGAGTGCAAAATGATTAAGGAGGTGAAGGCGTTCCCGCTGAAGGCGTTCTGCTCGGCGAAGGAGGCCGAGAAGGGGGTGTACTACATTGAGTGGAACCAGATCAAGCGGTTGCTGGAGCATGAGCTGACGGGAGACGGGAAGTCATACGTCTTCTTGAACGTGCGGAAAACCGAGGTCGGGAACCGTAAAAATGTGTTGATAATTTTGAGCATTTGGGAAATCATAGGGGAATTGGAGCGGGGGGCGAAGAGCCTTCCGAAGACCATGATAGAATCGCTGATGGAAGAGCGAGGGATTCATGGAGCGAAGGGTGAGTTTAATTTAGAAAAATGGAGAGTACAGAATGAGCGATTTGAACAAGTGGACTGGAGTCGGGAGGTGTACGGCTGACCCGGAACTGAGGCATCTGCCCAGCGGGACGGCGGTGACGACCTTTTCCATCGCCAACGACAAGACGTGGGTGGCGGAAGGTGAGAAAAAACAGGAGGTCAGTTTCTTCCGGTGTGTGGCATGGGGGAAGCTGGCTGAGACCATAACGACATACGTGAAGAAGGGCCACCGGGTCGGGATTTCCGGGAGGCTCCGGCAGAACCGGTGGGAGGATTCAGACGGCAAGAAGAGAGACGCCATCGAGATAACTGTGGAGGAGCTCCAATTCCTTCAGGCCAAGGGCGAGGGGCGTGAGGAGCCACCAATTCAGGAACCGCAGGGCTCATCGAACGCCGGGCCGACCGGGAGCAATGCCGAGAAGCCTTTCGCCGACGATGATATACCGTTTTAGGAGGGTGGCGTGAAATTTGAAAAGTGGCAAGAGGTGAGAGCGGAGGTTTTTGCGAGAGACATCTGGTCTTGTCAATACCCCGGTTGCGGTGTAGTTGGCGGTCTTGGAATACAGATTGCCCACCGCATTGCGGACACGGAGTCGAATAGGAAGGAGTGTAGGGCGTTGTTCGGCCTGAAGAGAAAGGCGGAGGAGGACGCAATTATCAACCACCCGATGAACCTCGTGACGAGCTGTGCCAAGCATAATTCCCGGTTCAACGTCGGCAATGTGAAGGCGAAGAGGCTGGAGTTGTTCCGAGCAATTTATGAAAAACTGTTTGGAGGGGAAGATGGACAGAGAGTTGTGGAAAAAACACCTGAAGTTGGCGGGGGTTGACTTAATTCTCGCTGTCGTCGGGTGGTGGGTTTTCACGGAGATGGCGAACTGGTGGGAGCTGGTTCACCTGTTCGTGTGGTTCTACTTGTTTTCGTTGCTGTTGTGGTTTGCGAAAATTCAGTTCTTGGAGGGTTAGCGGATGCTTGAAATTGGAGACATCGAGAGAGCTGAGAAGCTCATTAAGAAGATGGTGACTTTCACCATCGTGAATGTCGTGATTGCGGGGTTCTCGCTCTTCGTGGCTTTCACGGCGATTTTGAAGATGAACGAGGACGTGGTGTTTTGGGAGCTGAAGAGACAGCACCAGTATAACGTCATCATGAAGAGCGTGGGCGAGGCAACATACGTGATGAAGTCTTTGCTGGACGTGGATTTCCCGGCGAGAGGACATCACGAATCAACTTTAGTCATGGGGGTAAAAAGGGATGAGTAAAGAGGAGAGACTTGAGGGCTTGAAGCTGATGGAGAGGGCCAAGAAGCTCCACTCGGAGATCGATGAGCTGAAGAGGAGGCTGGACATCGTTGCGAGTGAGTTCGCCGAGAAGACCTGTCCGTTTTCCGTTGGAGATACCGTTGAGATCGCCGGGTATTCCTATCGGGGGAAGAAGGGGCTTGTGACACACGTTGCCGGGAAGGTTTCTGACTGGCCCGGAAGACCTATAAGCTGGGTCGTTTGCGGAGCCGTTCTCAAGGCTGATGGAACAGCAGGGAGTTATTCCTTCAGCTTTGATATGTGGCAATGGGGTGACTACAAGGAGCACCTGAAGCGGATGAAGCAATGGGAGAAGGAGAAAGGAAAGCCGTTCCCGCTGAGGGTCTGATGGGCGAGTACAAGAAGTTTTCCGAGGAGCTGTATCGGGAAAACGACCAGAAGGCCAAGGAGACCGCCGTGCATTTTTTGGAGTCGCTGGGACGGTACAAACTGGTCACCCCGCTTGAGAGACAGGCCGAGATGTTCAAGCGGGGAGACTTCGAGATCATGCTGATACCTGAGAACAGGAAGGTGATAATCGAGGTTGAGCGGAAGGTCGTGTGGGAGAAGAGCGGTGAATGGCAGGGATGGCGGACTATATCCATCCCGTGCCGGAAGAACCGGAGCGAGTCGGGAGTGTTCGTGATGGTGAACAAGGGATTCGACACCATTGCGAGCATCCCGACCAGCCGGATTTTGTCGGCAAGTGTGACGACGAAGGGAACTATCTATACCAAGAGGGAGGAGTTCTTCGACGTGCCGGTATCGTTGTGGAGGTTCTATCGCCGTGTTGTAACACGCTGGAGTCAATTTTTCGTCTCGGCTTAAAAAATAAGTTGACATTCTCCATCTGGGGCGTAATATTCAATAACAAGGGAGAGGCTTATGAGCAAAAAAATCAATACATCAA
>NZ_JABXWD010000255.1 GCF_019173545.1 Candidatus Magnetobacterium casense
CTACAAAAATGTAGAGGGTAGACCAGAGTGGGATGTATACCTTACGCTGGATATGGCAAAACAACTTTCAATGGTAGAGAAAAACGACAAAGGCAAGGAGGCTCGTCTTTACTTCATAGCGTGCGAGAAGGAGCTGAAGCGTCTGTTGTCACAGCCTCCGCCGAAGAGGCCAGACCCGAACTTCTACCTGAAGCGAAGCGCCTACAAGGGTATTAGTGGATTAAGCGAGGCGTTGCTTGAGGTTACTGGTAACATGGAGTCCGAAAAAGGCTTTGCAGAATACCTTTACAGACAGATGAACAAGCCACAGCCCGACAACAATATCATACCGTTAGCCGATACAAAGAAGCGGATCAGGTAGTCTGTATGGAGTGGTTTAGATGGTGGCACGGGACAATGAATGATCCAAAGTTCAAGGCAGTTGCGCGGAATGCGGGCACCGGTCTGGCGAATGTTATAGCCGTTTGGGTCTCTCTGCTTGAACATGCTATCGAAATGCGCAACATGTGTGACGCACCTGTGACGCACGGTGACATTACATGTTTTGACAGTGAATCATGTGATATAAATTTGGGATTTGATGATGGATTGACACAGTGTATAATCGATCAAATGGAGGTCAAAAACCTAGTCAAAGATGGGTGTATAGTGAACTGGTCAAGTCGTCAACCAAAGCGTGAAGATTCAAGCGCAGAGCGGACAAAAGCATATCGGTAGCGCAAGGAAGAAAAGGCCGGCAAGTGTTGTGACGCAGACGTGACGCACTGTGACGCTAGAACAGAACATATAAGAGAAGAAGTAATAGATAATAGCTTGATCGGTTTTAAAACCGATGCAAGCCGGTCGTGTGTTGAGGAGATAGACGAGCAACGAAAAACCAAACAGTCGGAATCGGACTTAAGTTTGCGCAGCCCCAGAGTCAGCGTTGAAACAGCAGTGGGAGAGCCTGTAGCGCCAAGTGCACAGCCCACTCCACCCGATTCCGCCATTGCAGTAATTACGAGTAAGGCGATAAAGCGCCCGAAGACACCGGATTTGTGCGATGAGAGTTGGCTAGAAAACCTAAGCAAAACGGTTGCCTATCAAGAGTTTAACGTACCCGTGCTGTTTGGTCAGATGCGTGTTTGGTGCGAGTTGCACGGCAAGTATCCAACCAAGCGCCGATTCATTTCGTGGCTAAACAGCCAGGATAGGCCGATAAACGTATCCAAGAGCAACGATAATGGCGGCGGGAGTTTGTCTAAAAGTGCGTTTGTGCCTCGCCAGCCCGGAGAGAGCGACGAGGACTACAACCTTCGCAAGTCGTACTACGAAGGCAAGTTTGGAGGTAAAAAGTGATAGAGCGTGGATTTTTTAATGAGCAGGTTACGCGGGATTTATTGTTGGGGGGACATTTTAAGCCAGCTGAAGAGTTTCTTGGCTGGTTGTACGATGAGCTTAAGGATGAATCGTCAGCGGATTTTGTTCGAGCGTGTAAGGAGTGTGCCAATAGCAGCCTTAAGGTCACGCTTCAGCAGATGAATGATTTTATCGGACGTTACAAGCGTGAACGAATCATGGAGGAGGCTCGCAGACATAGTCAACGTCGTCATGGCGCGGAGAAAGTCGCAGTTTGCAATTTTGGTCGTCGTTGTGATCGTTGCAAGGTAGAGTATTGCGATGTTGTAGCCAATTATGCGTTTTCGAACATTAGGCGTGTTCTTGACAAGGATCTGTCGCTTTCCGATGCGTTGAGTAACTTGTCAGTTGAGTTTCCCGGTCTTGGTTATGAGCGACAATAGCATATGTGTGTGTTACGATAAATTTAAGATGACGAAGATACAGCAGGAAATACAGGAGAGGTTAAACAAATTGGTGAGTTCACGGTTGACGGAGTTTCCGTGCGTGTGAGGCCGACGACCCGCTACAAGAGCAAGCGGGAGATATTTTTTGACGTGGTTCAAAGTATGGTACACGAGGCGGAACAGGTCATTATTTGCATTTTTCGGAGGGAGGTTTTTATGAATCAGGCACGGCAAAGGATACGTTTACATCCGCCTTGCAGTGCGTACCTGACTTGCCTGCTACGGAAGTGATAATCGAATCCACGGCCAACGGCGTAGGCGGGGAGTTTCTACCCGCAACAGTAATATGAATTTGGTGATAGACGATATAGTAGGCCATTTTGACGAGTGCAACAAGGGAGTTTTATCAGCGATATACGCATGGAATATGGAGTTCAACAAGGAGGTAAATTGGCAAGAATTGTAAGTAAGAAGAAAGCGCTGCCTTTTGATTCGTCGGTCGTTTATAACGGTGATGGTGTCACAGGGGCGGAAGTTCTTGCAGGTGCGCCCTTGTCTGACGATGTAGGTGGTGTTCCTGAACTGTCGTTGAATTCCCTATTTTCCGGCAGTGAAGTTGGCGAACGAATCTTAACGCTGCCGGTCTAACGATAACGTATCATGCCCTTAGCACTGCGTTGCTGTCATAGGAGGTGATGTTTATGGGTTCTAAGGGTAGTGGTGTTGAATCAACTGATACGCTGATGTCTCTTGGAGACAAAGGTCAAAAGGAACGGATGTTTCATGTCACGGTGCATCCTGGAGCAACGAATCAGAAGGAGGACTCGATGGCCGTTTCTGTTAACGGGCAGGTACTGCAGATTAAGTATGGTCATCCGGTAACTCTTCCTGAGAGGTTTGTGGAGTGTATGCGTAATGCCACAGTAGACATCTGCAAAGATGAACCACCTCGTTCGTTGTATCCGTTTACGGCTGTACCTGTTGAAGCTTGATAGCGTATGACGCTTTCAGAGTTGATAGGAGCTGCACGGGTGAGCTTTCTTGAGGTAGTGCGATTTCCGTTGCATGACATGGTCAATGGCAATGACACGCCTGAGATACCGAAAAGCTATCACTATGGTCTTGTCAAGTGGATGTGTCATCTTGCGTATAGCAAGTCCGATTCAGACGGTTTTAATACGGGTTTGTCGCAGATGTATGAGGCACGTTTTGCTCAGGAGTTTGGAGTGCGTATGAGTGCGTTAATGGAGAAATCAATCAGGAGCTTACCCCTTGGCAACATGCGTATGATGCCACGAGGGTACGGTTTTTAGTCAGGAGGTTAAACACTTGTGGTTTGATGATAACAAAGGAGTTAAGGTAGTTAGAGCGACAAACGGTGGTTTTATAATTTATTACTGCGTAAAGAAAGAGCCACCTCCCAAGCGAGGTAAAGACGGCAATTTAGTTGAGTCTGAATATGAAGATAAGACGGATGTAGCCGGTGATTTCAAGTCTGCCGTCAAGATAATTGAGTGTGTTCTGATGTCTGACAATGCGTCAGACGATGACGGAGATGGCGACGAATACTCCGATGCGTTTAATGAAGTCAGTTCAGATGAAGATGTCAGTGAGAAGTAAATGCCTCAATCTCCTGTGAAGTCAATCCCTGTCAGGTCGTTCAAGGGTCTTGTCAACCGTCGTTCTGCAGAGCGGCTGAAGCCTGGCGACTTGACGGAGGCGGTCAACGTTGTCATCTGCAGATGTAGGCGCCGGTATCGCGGGCCAATTTGACGGGATATACCAGTACGTCGTAACGGTACAGGGAGCGCACGGGCAGTCAGGCCAGTATAACTATGCCGCCTGGGGAAAGAATACAGCGCCGATGGTTACGGTGTCAGGAGGTTAAGAGATGGATGACCTTGAGCGCCTTGTCTGGGAAATGCCGCCTGTGTATCATCGGGTGTTTTACTGGCTGCGTCAAAACATGACGCGTGAAGAAAAATTGGTTTCCGTTAATCGTGGTGTTGGTGTATGGCTAACGTCATGTATGTTGCTGACAAGTTACGATACCATAGCTCGTGGAGTATCTTACTATGAGCGGGGGATTGAGCGTGTGCCGTCCAAAAAGACAATAGGCAGCGTGTTAAGCTGGTTTCAACGCAACGGTATAATCAACTATGTAAGTAATTCCAGTGGCACTACTATAACGGTGCATGTCAGCGACACATTGGTGCTTTTGGTGATGCCGGTTCATACACAGCCGGGGTAGTGGCCATGCCCAAACCTATCATATCGGTGGAGACTCCGGCACTGGTTGAGTCAGACATCACCTTCCCGTCTTTGAGCAGCACGGGTGAGATACCCCCTGTTAATGCCGCCTGGACGGAGGACAACCCGCTTATCATCAACGATAACGTTCTCAAGGGGCTTGTCGTCTCGTTGCTCACCGGCAACGTTGCAGGTGCGTTGCTGCAACAGCCGCTCTCCATACCGGCCCCTGTTGTTGATATGACCATCGGTGTACATTGCCGTATCAACACGCCTGGCATGACAGCAGATGCGACAGGCTTAACCGGCAACACGGCATCGCTCAATTGGCGACTATCTCCGCTGGAGACATCTAACACAGCATCACACTCGTCATCGTATCAAGGGGATATGACGTTTAGCCCGGTGACGGCCTCCGGTGTTGTACTGCCTGGAGCAACGGTAACAGCAACGTTGCAGACATCGGCGTTGCTTGCGTCAGGTTGGGGGCTTGTTGGAAGCGTAGCAACAGGTGATGTTGGCTTGCCTCTTGTGACGGACAACACGTTTGCCTACGTCAACATCTACGGCAACGGTGTAATGGTCATGCCCGTAGCGGATGTTGTTGCTGCGGATGGTTGGGCCGGAATGCTACAGCTTCCGTCAATAGGTCTGCATGTAGCAGGCAACATAGGCAATGCGGCCAACGCTGACTTAAGATTGCCGGTGTTGCGACAGGTTGATGCGGTAATGTATGCCATTGCAATCTACGAAGGCAGCACGGTGTTGTTGCGTCCAATTGTTGACGGACACGGGATGAGGGCCTACGTATGACAACGACGCACAGCTCAAGGGCGACCTCTACAACACTGAAATATACAAGGTTCAGAGGAGGGCTACAAGATAGAGAAAGAGGTCCAGGCCGTCGATGTGGAGTTGTATAAGGCTAAACTCCTTGCCAACAACACCATACTTGAGGGTTACAAGATAGACATGCAGGCGGCGGAGTTGGCTGCTAACGTTC
>NZ_JABXWD010000256.1 GCF_019173545.1 Candidatus Magnetobacterium casense
AAGGGGCGGTTTGTGGCAGGGGTGCCCCACCCCCTCCGCCCCCCTTCAGAACCCCCCGCAAGGGGAGGGGCGAGGCGCCCCGGCCACGAAGAAGTCCCCTTGACCCCTTCTTGCGAAACCTTTTACCATGCTTTTTTAAGAGGATACGGTTTTTTCAAGCATGATAATTGAGTGTTAAATAATGAGGTCAAGGGGGCCGCCCCTTTCTTTCTTGCCTTAAAGTATAGTTACCATGAAATATAAAGAGGATACTGATTTATCAGGTTTACTTGCAGGATAAAGCAATAGTTATATACAAATTATGTTAAATTTAATGTACCGGTAAGCAAAAGGAGGTAGCATGGCCGTAGAGACAGTACAAGAGCAAATACAAGAACAAGAACAAGAAGAAGATATAGATTTTCTACAGATCAAGGGATATATAACGGATAATCAGGGAAATAAGATATCCGCCATTGTTGACATTGAGGAGTTAAGACGTGTAGGGGAATTGATAGAGGATCACTACTGTATGAGGATACTGGCGGAGAGAAAAGACGAACCTACCGAGGACTATGAGGAATATAGTGCAAAAAGAAGGGCGGAATTTAATGTACAAACTGGTGCATAGCTCTAACGCCAAAAGAGATACACAGCATTTAGAGTGTCAGACATTCTTACGAATAGATGATGCTATAAATGCCTTGAAAGAAAACCCGTACCCCTATCCACAATCAAAAAAGCTGGTGGCATCAAAGATACGGAGATTACGCGTCGGTGATTACAGGATTTTTTATACGGTTGATGATGATGACGAGAAGATAGTAACCATATTGCATGTCTATCACAGAAGAGACGCATATTAGTCTTAAGTATGTTACAATAGTAAATATTATACACAGGAGGTAAGACGATGGCTGTAGCTAGTATCACAGAGACAATGCAGTACCTGACCTTTAAGCTGGCGGAGGAGGTGTTTGCCCTTGACATCACCAAGGTGAGGGAGGTGCTTGAGTTTAGTAGCGTGACCAAGATACCAAGGACACCGGTGTTTATGCGCGGGGTGATCAATCTGCGCGGCAGTGTGGTGCCGGTGATAGACATGCGGCTGAAGTTTGGCATGACCCAGACGCAGAAGTCTGTCAACACCTGCGTGATAATCGTGGAGATAACCCTCGGCGCTGAAAAAACGGTACTTGGCGCCCTGGTAGACTCCGTGCAGGAGGTCATTGAGCTTGAACCCGAAAAGATAGAGTCCCCTCCCAACATCGGTATGCACATGAGCACGGATTTTATCAAGGGAATGGGCAAGCGCGACGACGTCTTTATAATCATCCTCGATATTGACAGGATTTTTACGCTCGAGGAACTATCGGGGTTCCACAGTGCAGGCAATGCAGCGTCTGACCAGGAACACTCTGTAGCGTCAAACAACTAAGGAGAGCAATGGTAGAAGAGGTACAAGACGATATACGTTTTCTAAAGGCATCGCTGTCGGAGAAGGATTTCCAGCGCCTGAGTCATTTCGTCCACACGGAGGTAGGCATCAAAATGCCCCCGGCAAAAAAGACCATGCTGGAGGCCCGTCTGCAACGCAGGTTGCGCTCCCTGCAGATTAGGAACTTTACCGATTACCTGGATTTTGTCTTCAGCCCCGCAGGCTTTGAGAGTGAACTCGTACATCTCATAGACGCTATAACGACAAACAAAACCGATTTCTTCAGAGAGCCTCAGCACTTTGAATACCTCGTAAACAAGGCACTGCCGGAACTGATGAGGACACAAGGGGCCGGTATCAGACGCAAACTGATGGTCTGGAGTGCCGGCTGCTCCACCGGTGAAGAACCCTACACGATGGCAATGGTACTGAGCGAGTTCAGCGAAAAAAATGATACCGATTTTATGATTATCGCCACCGATATATCCACCAAGGTGCTGGACAAGGCCAAGTCCGCCATATACGAGGAAGAAAGGGTCATCCCCGTACCAAATAACCTCAAGAAAAAATACCTCCTCCGCAGCAAGGACAGGAGCAAGGGGCTAGTGCGGATTGTACCCGAATTACGCGAAATTATCAAGTTCAGACGCCTCAACTTCATGGACTCCGACTTCGGATTCCGTGAGACAATGGACGTGATATTCTGCCGAAACGTCGTGATCTACTTCGATAGAAAAACACAGGAACAGTTGTTGAATCGCTTTGCACGTTATCTGGCACGTGGCGGGTATTTGTTTATGGGACACTCGGAGACGTTAAACGGGCTTAACGTGCCCTTTGTCCAGGTGGCGCCAACCATCTATCGACTGCCTCATGGGCGTTGATGACTGCGAGGGCTTGCAGGAGAGGCTGCTACGGGATGGGCAGTGTAAACTGCCAGGACTATCCGGTCAATCCGGCCCGCCCCTGGTGTATCTTAATCCAGGGCAGGTGCTTATGACCAACAAACCAACGATTGTCTCTACGGTACTGGGTTCGTGTGTGTCGGTGACCATGTTTCATGCGGCCAGGTCCTATGGGGCCATTTGTCACGGTATGTTGCCCGATTGTAATGGCAGGGATTGCTACGATTGCGCTGAGAGACTCAAGTATGTCGAGTGTTGCGTGATGCACATGGCCAGACACTTTGAGAGGGTTGGCATCGGTCTCATGGGGGTTGATGTAAAGCTCTTTGGCGGGGCCGAGGTCCTGCCCTGTGGGAGCAAGGGCAGGAAACGAGACAGCGTCGGTAAACAGAACATCGAAGCGGCACACAAAATACTATCACAGTTGGGTCTTACACCTTCGGTTACGGATACGGGAGGTACAAACGGGCGTAAGATATTGTTTTACACCCACAGTGGTGATATCTATTTAAAGCGTCTCAGGCGACAGGTTTTATGATTGATATTCATATAGAAGTTTTAGCGAGGTCTTTAAAGAAATTATGAAAAAGATAAGAGTACTTATCGTGGATGACTCGGCGGTGGTGAGGCAGACGCTATCGGACATCCTGTCATCCGACCCGATGATCGAGGTCATGGCCACTGCCTCCGACCCCTTTGTGGCGGCCAAGAGGATACAGGACGAGGTGCCAGACGTTATAACGCTCGACGTTGAGATGCCACGCATGGACGGCATCACATTTCTGAAAAAACTGATGACTCAGCATCCCATCCCCGTAGTGATGTGTTCATCGTTGACCGACAAGGGTTCGGAGACCGCACTCAAGGCCATGGAGTATGGGGCAGTGGAGATAATCAACAAGCCCCGGCTTGGTACCAAGCAGTTTCTTGAGGAGTCCCGTGTGATGATATGCGACGTGATCAAGGCTGCTGCTAATGCCCGCGTTAGACGCCCGATGCCAGAACACAAGGTGGCGCCAAAGCTCACGGCCGATGCCATGTTGCCCAAACCCACGTCAAAGGCCATGATACAGACCACGGAGAAGATCATCATCGTGGGGGCGTCCACGGGCGGAACGGAGGCGTTGAGGGTTTTTCTGGAGGAGTTCCCTGTTGACTGTCCTGGGATCGTTATAGTGCAACACATGCCGGAGCACTTTACGGCCGCCTTTGCAAAACGCCTCGACGGCATATGCCGGATATCCATAAAGGAGGCGGCTGATAACGACTCCGTTGTCCGGGGCAGGGCGCTCATTGCCCCCGGTAACAAGCACACGCTGCTCAAGCGCAGTGGGGCACGGTACTTTGTTGAGGTCAAGGATGGTCCGCTGGTGAGTCGTCATCGGCCATCGGTTGATGTGCTCTTTCGGTCGGCGGCCAGGTATGCCGGCAAAAACGCCGTGGGTGTGATCATGACCGGCATGGGCGATGACGGCGCCCGAGGAATGCTCGAAATGAAAGAGTCAGGCTCTTACAACGTCGCACAGGATGAGGCCTCGTGTGTCGTCTTTGGAATGCCAAACGAAGCCATCAAGCGCAATGCCGTTGACAAGGTTCTCCCGCTGGACAGAATCACCAGAGAAGTCATGAGGCTCTGCGATTGACAACGGTAAACAAAAAAAAGATGCAAGCATCTTACATGAACCCTGATTTGATATTATCAGGATACTCAGGAGGTATAAAAAATGGAAAACGTCTCAATCCATGAGATCATAGAAATGGCGCTCAGAACGGAGAAACTCGGCTTTTCATACTACAGCGAACTTGCACAGAAGTTTAAGAAGAACGATGAATTACACGCCCTGTTTAATAAGCTCGCCGAAAACGAGGTTGCTCACGCCGCCAAGTTCACAAAGCTCAAGGAGTCCCTGCAGCAGGAGCAACTGGAAAACTGGCCGGAGGTATCTCAGTACATGAGGTCATACGTGGAATCAGCCTTTTTCATGGGGGCCAACAAGGCCGTCCCGCACATGCAAAACATACAAGACCCCAATGCTGCCCTGGGCCTTGCCATCGCCTTTGAAAAAGAAACCCTCCTGTACTTCTACGGCATGGCCGACGCCATCAAAGACAACAAAGACCGACACGTACTCGATGAGATAATCAAAGAGGAAAAAAGCCACATTGTAACCTTGAGCGACCTCAAGGAAAAACTCTCCAAGGCCGCAGGCAGGTAAAGACGTATCTGCTTAATCTCTCATGGTAATTATACTTTTAAGGCAAGCGAATAAGGAGGGCTGGCTCCACCCCCTCCCCCGCAAGGGAAGGGGCGAGGCGCAATCTTGTCGCAGCGGGGGGCGAGCCGCCCCTGGCTCAATTGTCGCACCCGCCCCGGCCACAAAGAAGTCCCCTTGACGCACTAACCAACTCTGACCGTTGACCGGGTAACGATCCGTTTGCCGTCCTCACTCCACTGCGACTTGACCGCAATGGCCGTGTCATATTACAATATGTGCATATTAAACACGTGCGGAATTGAAACATGTGAAGTACAGCGATTCTCAGTGAATTTGTAAAATGACTTTTTACAAGGATTTTACTGTGCGAATAAAAAATATTTTTGTATCCTCTTTATATTTCATGGTAACTACGCTTTTATGCATCATGGATTCCTGGTCAAGCCAGGAATGACACACTTGGAAAACGCCTGTAACTGTCATTCCTGCGAAA
>NZ_JABXWD010000257.1 GCF_019173545.1 Candidatus Magnetobacterium casense
GCCCGAGCGGAAAAGTTACGGAAAAATTACGGGAAAAAACCGCTAATAAGCAGGCCGAGATGGAGGCCAAGCAGATTGAGATCGGACACGGAATACAGATGCTGCATGGACATACTGTGCAACATTGGCACGACAAGATCAAGAAGGCCCAGAGGATCGAGGATCAGAAGAAGCGGGAGGCCGAGTTCGCGGCGATACTGCATCATCCCGACCTCATCGAATACCTAAAGGCCAACAAGCTGGATGCGATAGGTCGGTTCCTGAAGTTCATGCACGGCGAGCCGGACAGCAGGACTGCGCTCGAAGGGCTTGTCACGCAGGAGGACGCCGATGCGGTCAAGAAGTTCCTGCTTGAGCGCAAAGGCATAGCGGATCAGGGCAGGGAGGGCGATTCGAAATGAGTGGCATTGGGATGCCCCCCGAGATGCAGGCCGTTCGAAACACCCGTCCGAGGACGCCTAGGGAGCTATGGACGCATGTCGCTCTCTACTACAAGCCCGTTTCGACAGTGAGGGTGTGCGAGGGGCATGATGCGCCATTCGATTACATCGTCGGCTCGTTCTTCGACAAGAAGGACATGGAGAACTGGACTCAGGAGGAGCGGGATCGTTACGGGGAGCCGCATGAGGACTGCATAGTGCACGCCTGCCGCAGCGGAGGAAAGACTTTCGAAGGCGGCGTGTCGGCCCATATGAAGGCGCAGTTCCAGAAGAACTGCGGGATTAGATGTCTCGGGGGGTCTGGTGAGCAGAGCAAGAGGATGAAGGAGGAGGTCGATTACTTCGACCGAGGGAACTTCTCCGACACGGTGAAGGGCGAGGTGGGCACCGAGAAGACGCGATATCGGAACGGATCGAGCCTGAAGATACTCATGGCCTCTGAGGCAAGTGTTCGCGGGGAGCACGAGCAGATCCTCATGCTGGACGAGGTCGATGTCATGCGCGAGAAGATACACAGCTCGGCCATAGGGATCGCGCAATCCTCCGAAGGGGTGCTATGCCGCATCGAGGAACTGTCAACGTCGCATGAGGCGAACGGGCTGATGCAGAAGCGGCTCAATGAGGCTGCAATTTCCGGGAAGCCCATTTATCGCTGGTGCTGCTTCGAGATACTCAAGCAATGTGCGTTCCCATGCACACCGGAGCAGCCGTATGAGGTCTGCCGGAAGCTGGTGAAGTACGATCAGCTCAATCAGCCCCATGTATTCTCCGATGTGTGCCGCGGCAGGGCGAAGCGGAGCCGCGGATACTATGAGATCCATGACCTCTGGCAGAAGTACCGTGAGCTTTCGTGGGAACGATTCGCCTGTGAATACCTCTGCGAGATGCCGAAACTGGAGGATGCTGAATACCCGATGCTATCCGACACCCATTTGATCAAGGACTGGCCGGTTGACCAATGGGGGGCGTCGAGTGGGTGGAGGCTCATCATGGGGGCGGATGCGGGGCCGACGAACTCCTGGGTCGTGTGGATCGTTGTGGGTAGATGGTATCCCAAGGACGAGTTCGAAACGGCCGTGGTGGTCAAGAATCTGTTCAGCAGCAGGAGGACGGCGGCAAGCGATTTCGCCGATAGGATTGTCAGGGAGCACCAGGCCGCAGGATTCCCCAAGGCAGTCGCGCTTTTTACGGGCCCCCCGAGCGTGCCACAGGATAGCTACCTCGCCATGGAGCTCGATAAGGAATATCGAAGGTCGGTGCTTTTTCTCCCCTCACCCCAAGAACCGATAGGGCGCCGATGTGTGCGTGTTGTGTCTGAGGGCAGACAGTATGGATCTGAGACGATCTGCAACATGCTGGTACTGAGACCTGATCCGAATGGCAACCCCAGACCGGCGCTTGGGTTTTGCGAGGCCGCCAAAGAGACCTATCGGGTGCTCGCAGGCCAGCAGAGGAAAGACGACGAGGCGCATGGAGTCGCCGCTACCAGGTACGCGCTAAGGGGGAATGAGCTTATCGGTTGGAGGATGGCGAGCAGGAGCGATCCGGAGATGGTGGTAGGAGTCAGGTGAGGCAGGACAGTAAAACGAAGGGGAAAAACAATGAAGAAGCAGAAGAAGGCGAAGGTCGAAGGGCATGATCAGGTTTATAAGGCATGCGAACAGTTGGTGGTACTCGCTTCGGGTTCAGGGAGATCGGAAAACTTGATGACGCCATCAAGATCGGTCTTTGATGATCCTTTCGAAGGCAGGACGATCAATGGGATGATCAAACCTCGGGTGCCATCACATGTTCTTTGTCTCATGGCCCACACATCGATAATCCTGCCCCAGATATTCAGGGCTCTCGAGATCGGGATTGAGAGCTTCGGTCACCATTACAAGCCGCTGCTCGTGAAGGAGAATGACAAATACTACGACCCCAAGGACCCTAAGAAGGGGGACATAGCATCCCTCATCGCAGATGAACCGGATCCAGTGACGGGAGAGAAATACGGGAACGACATGGCCAAGGTTCTCGACGGTGAGATAGAGCGCCTCGAGCGATTTTATGACAACTTCGCGACCTATCAATCTTTCACTGACGTAAGGATGCAGTTCCGGTCCGACAAGGAGCATGTCGGTTTCTGGACGATGGAGGTTTTAAGGGATGGTCGCAGTATACCGTGCGGGGGGGAGCATGTGCCGAGTTACCAGGTGCGATTGCTCGTTCGAGACAGCAGGCCCACGGACGTTACCATTCCGAGAGTGGGCCATAACTGGCGGTGGGTCATGGACGAGCGGCCGTACTATTTCAGGCGTTACGTCCAGATAAGAGGGAACGCGAAGCACTACTTCAAACAGTTCGGAGATCCTCGGAACTTCTCCTACATCAACGGCAAGCAGATAGCGGACGCCGACGCAGCCTCCGCGGCGACCGAGATGATTTTCTGCGCGAACTACACACCCGGGACGGAATACGGGGAACCCGACTGGTTGCCGCACATGCACGGCATAGGAGGTGTGTTCCGGGCGGAGATGGAGAATTTTAATTTCTTCGCTAACAAGCTTATCCCCGCAATCCTTCTGCTGATCATGGGCGGAGCGAGGCAGGGGGATAAAGCGATAGCGAGACTGCTGGATGCGTTTGATGAATGCAAAGGAGAGAACAGCCAGAACCGCGTTGTCGCGGCGCAGATACCATCGGGGGCTGCTGAGGTGACCGCAGGCGGGGTGGGGAAGATAGACTCCCCGAAGGCACTGGTGCATGTCCTCACCCAGATCCAGAAGCAGGATGCCACATTCCAGGGGTATATCGAGAACCACATCAAACGGCTCATGAGCTCGAAGCGGATCCCACCCCTCCTCTTGGGCCTCTCAAGCGATTACAACAAGGCTACAAGCGATGCCGCTGAAAGAATGTGTGAGCGATGGATTGCGAAACCTCAGCGTAACCAGTTCGACGATCTCCAGAACAAGACGATCCTTCCGGCGATGTATATCCGGTTCCATGAGTTCGAATCAGACGGGCCTGATCTCTCTGACATGGACACGGTGGCCCGGATGATTGATGCGACGGGAAGGATGGGTGGGCTGTCAATCAATGCAGTGAGAGAGCTCGCCAATAAGCACTTAGGGACGAGGATGCCGCTTTACGAGGATAGGGAAGGCAACATGAGCATCCAGGAAGTCGTTGAAGGTATACGAGCGCAATTCATGGGTAGTCCGGTACAGATGGGCGAGAAGCAGAAGAACAAAATGGCCGAGGCGCTCGTTGAGATGATGACGGATACGCTGCTCCACATCAGGAATCACGCAAAAAGGCTCGATAAGGCGGCATAGTCCTGTGGACGCCAGAACATGTGGTTAAAAGTCCACAGGACATTTGACTAGGGGGTTAAATGTCCACATGAACATGAGAATGAAACAGACCGAGGGCGCAGGCTCAGCAGAGGGTTCGGAATGATGAGGGGAGCATGACGATCATTTCAAAGCCTTTCACGGAGACGGGAAGGAAGAATTACGAGGGTATCCGGTGGGGCAAATCCAAGAAGTCGCGAGGTAAATGCGGAACTTTAAGGACCCTAATAGATGAGCAGCGCGAGAGAGAAGGTAAGGTCGAGGACCAGCTTATAGTGTGAAAAGGAAAAGGCGGCTGCGCGCTGAGTGACGAGAGCCCGCAAGGGTGCAGCGAATAAATGTTTTATCTATCTATGTCCCGGTTCAATTCCGGCCAGCCGCCCTCAAATTCGGGAAGGATAAATAGAGGAGTGAAGTGTAATGCCTAATCTCGAGTGCATCCTCCAGAGAAAGGTTGAATCAATCTCCACCGCGGGGGATGGGTGCGACGATGGATCGATGGTGTTGCATAAACTCAGGTTGGGATTTGACGATGGCACTGTCCTGACCATCACGGCTAGAAACGCGAAGAGGTTCAGGGTTGCACCATGCTTGGATGCGAAGCTGACTAAGGAGGATTCATAGAAAGGGGATACGCCAATGGCGAAAGCAGATACCACGATCTGGGCGGGCGATTTAATGAAGGGTGCGATGCTCACGGTGAAGCTCAAGGGTGCCAGCATGACGCGGTTCCGTCTTTGGCTGACCGCCCAGATCATAAAGCTGGCAGCGTGTGTGGGAGGGTTCGGAGGCGTAGTGATTCAGAAAAGTGATGATGATCAGGCAGGAGACAGTATTTAATGTGCCGCTTCTGTAAACCCATAGACCAACTTGACGCCGCCGACAGGCTCCGGCTTGAGCAGACCGCGGACTGGATCCTCGGGGATGACGAGGTGATCGAGCTGGCGAAGAAGAAAGAGAAGAACCCGCTCGTGTTCAAGGACCTCGTCACCTTCGAAGTTATGCTCTCCGATAGCCTCCGTAAAATCGCCACTGAGCAGGGCGATTACGCGATGGAGCTGATTGGGAACCTTCTTGATACCAGCTTTGAGATGACCGATGCCGCGGCGAAGGAGTTGATCGAGCAGGTGTCCGTTGTCTGGCCGAGGTACGGCGCCGCGATTGCCGAGAATGCCGTGCCGGTGACGGAAGAGACGGCACAGAAGATCATCAGGCTCACCCGTAAATATATCGCCCTCAAGCCTGAGTATTC
>NZ_JABXWD010000258.1 GCF_019173545.1 Candidatus Magnetobacterium casense
AGGAAGCGTGAAAAGCAGAAGGAGTTGCGTGAGATTGCATAAAAAAACAGGCAAAAATGGTTAGCAAAATTGATACCATGCTGTTTGCCTGTTTTTCGAAAACTCGAGGTTATCGATAAGAAACTTATTCTCATCGGTTGACGTTATGGTTGCTAAGTATCCGCCTAATTTTTCGCAATTGGCCTTTGCATCGGCCCATGTCATTTGTGTATCGATTCTCTGGTAGGTGTGGTTGTTTGCTGGATTGACGACCTTTTCCGAGTCAGCCGTCGCTACCCCCCCCCCATTGTAGCAAGTATCATGCCACATATCAACGCTGCCACAAATATCTTTCGCATAACCTACTCCTTCGTTGCACTATTTTTTCGCTTTACCCGGCACCCGGCTGGGTATCGCTCATGTCTCGGCAAAGCCAAGCCTTTATATGGTATCACATGTTAAACTCAACTGTCAAGGATTTTTTTTCGGCAAGCGAACCCACTACTTGTCAAACAGCCCTGAGACATGGTATTATTAAGCAGCAAGGAGGTTTATGACAATGTATGCAACGGAAGATAGTTTAGACAGGTTAGAGGCTATTGTTGGGGAGCTGGCCCGGGAAAATGCGGAGCTGGCCCGGCAACTGAAGGAGTGGGCAAAGCGGGCCGAGGAGGATACCCGGCAGGCTGCGGAGGATACACGCCAACTGAAAGAAGCAATGAGGATATCATCGGAGAGGGTTGATACGCAACTGGCAAAAACCGATGCGCAACTGGCAAAAACCGATGCGCAACTGGCAAAAACCGATGCGCAACTGGCAAAAACCGATGAGCAACTGGCAAAAACCGAAAAATTGGTTGCAAAAACCACAAAGACTGTCAATGAACTAACTGGCAAGTGGAGTAATTTTGTGGTGGGGTTAGTTTTGCCGGCAACAAAGAAGATGTTCCAGGAAAGGGGGATTGAGCTGAAAAGAGTCCATAAAGGTGTCTATATAGAGGATGCCAACGTGGAGATTGACATCTTGGGAATTAACGGCCAATATGTAGTGGCAATAGAGATCAAGAGCACGTTAAAAGTAGAAGATGTAAATGAGCACCTGGAGCGATTATCCAAATTTAAAGAAGCCTTTGATGACTATGTCGGGCGGATTGTCATAGGCGCGGTAGCAGGCATTGTCATAGATAAAGGAGTTGACAGGTATGCTTATCACAAAGGTCTCTTTGTCATTGGCCAAAGCGGTGATACGGTCAGGATACTTAACGACGGTAAGTTTGTGCCGCGGCATTTTTGAACTGCTCCGTGCCTTACCAGCTAACTATTCAGTTGTCATTCAACCCGTAACAGCCTTGCAGGTTTAAAATGCATCTATCAGACATATTTATCATAAGAACTGAAATGGAGTAACAACATGGAAAAACAATCCGTACCACTTAAAGAGGTAAGGGAACTGGCAAACAAGTTTACCCCCCAGGAAATAGAAACCTGCATAACGCAGCAACTTCAGGAAGGCATAAACGAGTGCAAGATGGGCGGCCCTACCGATCACGTCATCAACGAACTGTCCAAGGCCGAGTTTGTAAGGGCTCGCATAGAGGCAGGGCTGACGCTGACCGACGCCATGCGTGAACTTGCCAAGAGGATACGCAACGTACAAAGCGGCTTTACGGGGTAACGCGCAACGTATCAGGCAGATTTAATTATGGGGTCAAGGGGTCAGCGACCCCCGGCTCGGTGGGGGACTGGTCCCCTTGCAGGGGGTTCTAAAGGGGGGCGGAGCCGCCCCTTTCTTTTTTTTTGTCCCATGCACCCTATATCCGATTTATTTGTGTGTGGCAGCCGTCTTGCCCAACCACACCTGGACACGCGTGTTGTTGCCCCAATCGCCGGGGATATTGATGTAAATGATACAGTTTTTGTTTGACTTGGAAAAGGCCAGTATAACGTTCTTCTTTGCATAGGAGGAGGCAATGAATTCCCAGCCCCTCTTTGGCATCTCGTGGTTGAAGAATCTGATCAGGGACTCCACCGTCACCGGAGCAGAGTATGTCAGCGCACCGCCGACAAAGGCACGTGTGTTTATCAGGATAGATTCGTCCTCCTCCAGCTTCAGCTCCTGTGGGATTGCAATGTCCTCAAACTCCGTCCCCATGAGATTCATGTGACTTGGTGGTGGTGGTGCAGGGGCGGGAGGGACTGAGGCTGGTTGCCCCGACTCCGGCGAACCATCGGCCCTTACTGTTGTGGTTGCAGTGCAGCCGGCAACTGCCACTATAATCAGCCATCCTAATATTATTGCTCTGAGCATATCTGTGATGTCTACCTCCTTCAGTCTTAATATTAACGTGTCGTTACATTTTACAGTGTAGCACATCTGTGTGGATTGTTGTCAAGGCATAAAATTGCTGTGCCGAAAACCCAACTGCCCGATAAATTTTTTTTACTCGTCAGAATGTTATAATTGTGCTACGATGAAAAGCAACTACAGATTTTATGTGATTGTAGCAGCGGGGTTTATTGTCTTTCTGTCGATGATGGTCTTGTTGATCTCCATAGGGCACATGGGGCTGGACAACAATTATAAGGAGCTGGATAAGATCATCAGCGTCTCTTCGGTAAAGATGAACCTGGCGCAGGATATGCGTTACCTCATCCGCAACGAGGCAGTCCTGGTCAGAAACGCCCTGTTAGACGACGCAAACCGTGTCGAGGAAATACAACGCATCAGCGACAACAGACAAAGATACGACAAAACCAAGGACAACCTGATATTGCTGTCCGATGGTGACAGACAAGCAAGTGTGTTGATCGATCAAATATCCAGGGATGACCAGGTAGTGCGCCTGTTGTGGGACAAGGCTATCGGATATGCGCAAGAGGGCAATACACAGGAAGGTTATAGAATCCTTGTCAATGAGGTCAGACCAATCCAGAGAAACTGGCTCACCATTCTTGACAAACTGGTAGCGATTGAGAAAACCGGCGCAAAGCAGGATTACCGGATGGCCCATGAGGTCTATATCCACACCAAGGACCAGCTCACAATTGTCGGAGTCCTGACCGTGCTTCTTGGGATAGTGATAGCTGCGGTTGTCACAACGGGTCTTGCCCGTCCATTGAAGGCAGTGATAGCGGAGCGGACGGCAGTGCTTGAGGTGGTCAACGAGCAACTCAGGGGCGAGGTCTTCATGCGTCAGAGGATAGAGGAGGACCTGCGTCTGACGATGAAGGAGAGCCGTGAGGTAAAGCAGATGGTTGAGGGTATCATGCACGGGATTACGGATGAGATATTCTTGATCACCAGGGATTACAGAATAATGTGGGCCAACGAAAGTGCGTTGAGTAAATATGGTCATAGTCTCAGTGAGATTGTGGGGAAGTTTTGTTACGAGGTAACGCACCAGAAGGAGAATCCCTGTGGAGTCTTAAATGATCCGTGTGTGTTTGATGAACTGCAGGCTGGTGTGAAGTCCAGGACCGTTGAGCATGTCCACACGGACAGGGACGGCAGGAGGAGCCTTGTAGAGGTCACGGTCTATCCTATCGTTGATGAACGTGGAGATGTCAACCGGGTTGTACACGTATCCAGGGACATCACGGAACGTGTCAAGATGCAGGAGCAGGTGATGATCTTATTTGCTGCCGTTGAGCATAGTCCCGTAGCCGTAGTCATAACCGACATAACGGGCAAGATAGAGTACGTCAACCCGCAGTTTACGCAGATGACCCGCTACAAGCTCGACGAGGTTGCGGGTAAGACGCCTGCGGTGTTAAAGTCCGGCAAGCATCCGCCGGAGTTTTACCGGGAGTTGTGGCACACGATCCTGGCCGGCAAGGTCTGGCATGGCAGCATGTGCAATAAGCGCAAGGATGGCGAACTATACTGGGAGGATCAGAGCATATCGCCAATAAAAAATCAAAGCGGTCAAATTACACACTTCGTGGCCGTTAAGACCGACGATACCGAGCGAAAACGTACAGAGGATCAACTATACCACATGGCCAACTATGACGCCCTGACAGATCTCCCCAACCGCACACTGTTCTACGAACGCCTCGGCGAAGTACTGAAGATATCAAAGCGGTATGAGCATCAGTTTGCGATCATGTTTGTTGACCTGGACAACTTTAAGACTATAAACGACGTTTATGGTCACGATGCTGGGGATCAGTTGCTCAAGGAGGCAGCAGGGCGGTTGAGGGGATGTGTTCGCACCTCAGATACGGTGGCACGCATGGGCGGGGATGAGTTTACGGTAATCCTGTCGAGGATATCGAAGGCGGAGGATTCCGTCCTGATTGCTGACTATATAATTGAGGCGTTGACGAGGCCGTTTTCCATTGCCGGTAACGATTGCTTCATAGGTATGAGCATTGGTATAAGCGTGTTTCCCTCAGACGGTGACGATGTTGAGGTGCTGGTTGCCAACGCCGATATAGCCATGTATCAGGTAAAGAGCAGCGGCAAGAACGGATATCGGTTCTATTCAACCCTGGATGATGACCTGAAGATATAGGCGGATATCCCCCGGGATATGAGCAGCTCTCCCAATCCGGTACCCGCAAAACATCAGGGGTACAGTCTTACTTCATCAATCTGAATATCTTGGCGATGACGTCAAGTGCCTGCGGGTTGGTGACAATCATGAAGAAGATTATAAACAGAAAAAATATCTTCATCTCCAGTCGCAATGCCTTGAACTCGCCATCCATTTTGCCCTCAAGTCTGGTAATACGTTCGTTCATTTCCAGACGTAGGAGCTTTAGCTCGCCATCCACTTTGGTACTATGTTCGCTCATTTCCAGGCGCAGGACATTTAGCTCACTGTCAAGCCTGGCGTCGAGGTTCTTGTAGCTACTGTCGATTTTTTTGTCGAGCCCGTTGATCCCAGTATCGATTTTGTCGTTGAGTTTTTCGGCAACGGAGTCGATTTTTTTGTCGAGCCCGTTGATCCCAGTATCGATTTTGTCGTTGAGTTTTTCGGCAACGGAGTCGATTTTTTTGTCGAGACCGTTGATCCCAGTATCGATTTTGTCGTTGAGTTTTTC
>NZ_JABXWD010000259.1 GCF_019173545.1 Candidatus Magnetobacterium casense
CGCAAAACTTGTTACTGTAAATATTTCTGTGATGATATAATGTTAAGCATAATGGGGTCAAGGGGACTGGTCCCCTTGTGGGTGGGTCTGAGGGAGGGCAAAGCCCTCCCTTCTTGGTCTCTTGTATGATTGGATGAGGTTTAGGAAGGTTGCCGCGGCCTGTGAGATGGGATAGACCGCGGCCTTTTCTGCGGCATTGAGGGAATATATCTCACGATCTTCTGCGATCTGCTTGATCTTATCGGCAAGTTCCAGGGGGTTGCGGGGGTCGTCCATGAGCAGCCCGTCCCTGCCGTGCTGTATTATTTCGGCAGCCCCGTTGTTTCTGGTAGTGACAGCGGCGGTACCACAGGCCATCGCCTCAAGCGTGGCATTACTGAAGGGGTCGTACAACGTGGGCAGGACAAAGACGTCGGCGGCAACATACAGCCTCTCTATGGCCGATTGCGGCCCGGCAAAGACAACACGGTCACTGACGCCCAACGCCTTTGCGAGCCTTCTGTACTTCAACGTACCCCCTGCCCCGGCAACGATCATCCTGAACTCTGCCCCCAGGTGCGCAAGACTCGACACGGCAAGGGCCAATCCCTTCCGCTCAAACCCCGAACCCGCAAACAACAACAACCGGCAATCCTCCGGGATGCCAAACTCTGCCCTCACCTGACCGACACACGACGACCTGTTGACGGGCCGCTTGAATCGCTCCAGGTCTACCCCGTTGTACAGCACGACGATCCTGTCGTCGCCTATGTCGTAGTGTTCCATGATCTGCTCCTTGACCATCCGTGAGTTGGCAACAATAAGCGGGGTTGTGCTGAAACATTGCCGTTCAATGGACAACAGCGTCCTGTGCATGGGGTTGAGGGCAAAGGAGAGCCGCCTGAGTCTGTCCACGCCCTGGCCCCTCAGAATCAGCCACTGCTTGTGGCAGCCATCCCCGGCACGATAGATGTCCTGACAGGTGGTACGTTCAAAGCTCACCGTGCAATCGCAGTTGAGTTCATCTGCCACGTGCATGACGTTGTGATTAAAGCTCAACATCGATGTCAGGGAATTGAGATTGAAGGTTTCTATCCGGTGGCAGTGGATGTCTTCGCAGTCCGTCCAGTTGGTTGACAGGACGTGGATATCGTTGCCGGAGCTTTTAAGGTGGCGGATGAGTGAGTTCATGTAGTTCTCCGCACCTCCGTAGGGGTTAAAGGTCTTTCGGATAAATGCTATCTTCATTTTGATTTCCCGTCTTTCTCTGTAGTAGAGTCATATATAGGTGTTCTATTTTAGAGACCATGGCCTCAAGGCAGTGGTCTTTCAGGACAAAAGTCCTTGCATTTTTTGTGAGTTTGATTACCAGTGCGGGGTCGTTGACAAGCCTCAGAATCTGCGCTGCAATGGCCTCATGGTCACCGGAGTCAACCAGCAGGCCGGTCTCTTCATGGACAACGACCTCCGGCACACCCCCAACCCTCGTGGCAACCACGGGCACACCCACAGCCATCGCCTGAAGGACGCTCTGTGGTACCCCCTCCGAAAACGAACTCAACACACACACGTCGCTGAAGGAGTATATACGGGCAACATCTTCAACATATCCCGTGAATATGACGTGTTCGGATATTCCGAGGGTTTTGGCGACGTTTTCGAGCCTGTTTCGCCCCGGGCCGTCCCCCACCAGCAGACACCTGGCATGGGGCAGTGCCTCCAACACCCTCTTAAACGCCTGGAGCGTTACCTCCTGTCCCTTGACCGTCCTGAGTATCCCGACGTTGGAGATTACGACGGCGTTGGCATCAAGGTCATACTCGGTCCTGGCCTGCGGTTGCCGTGGCGTATCAAGGAACCTCTCGTCGATTCCGGTTGGAATACTGACCACCCGTTCCGGTGGAAATCCACAGTTTTTTATGAGGTTGTCTCTCATGTTCAGGCCGCAGGTGATGTAGGTATCGGGCAGGTAGTGGATAAAGTTGACGATGTTTCGCTTGAGCCGTATGTCGAGGTGTCTGGTTCTGACCAGGACGGGGGTCTTGGCCATCCTGGCGGCGATCCCGCCGATCCAGGAATCCTTGCCGCTGTGGGTGTTTACGACGTCAAAGTGTTGCCCCTTGATGAACTGGCAGAGTTTCCATATGCTTACAAGGTCGTAGTTTGACCTCAGCGGTAATGTATAGGTATCGATGTCTTTTTTTCGTGCCTCCTCCCTGATCCTTGCATGTTCCCTGCAAACGATACAGGCATAGTGTCCGCGCCGTATCAGGGCATGAGCCTCCGCCAGCACCCGCCTCTCCTGCCCGCCAAAGCCGTCCGACCACTCAGTATGAAGAATGCGCATCTAAGAAAAAGGGAAAGAAGGGAGGGCTTTGCCTATATGCCAGGGGCGGCTCGCCCCCTCTCTCAGACCCACCCACAAGGGGGCCAGCCTCCTTGACCCCATTTTGCGCAGGCTTGAACTTGGGTTTTTGTGTAATAGTTCACTTGACACGCCGTGGATGTTTAACGGATAGCGTGTTTTACTGCTTATAACATTCATAAAAATCCACAAACCCCGCCCTTTTAAAGTCCTCATCAAAAGAAAAGTAATGAACAATGTCCCTATCATTCATTAGCACAAAACTTGTGCAATCGGTGAAGGAATAGGTCTTGTCTGAATGTTTCTTAAAGTAATCCCATGCTTGCTTTTTAAGAGTAGCGTCAATTTCAGCTATCTCAAAAATATGACCGTTTAAGATGATATCACCAACTTGCACGGCAAGGCGATGTCCACCCTTGACAAGGATGGTTGTAATTGTCTCGTCAAAGACATAATCAGATATTACAAGTTTTATTTTGTGTTTTTTTATAACATCAAGGCTGATTATTGCTTGTAAGTGGCAACTATCAGTCTTGCTAAAAAAAGCAACTAATGCACTGGTATCAGTAAAGACAAGTGGTCTATGTCGGGTCATTTTCCGTATATATATTTGTCATGATTTATAGCAAGGTCATCAATATCTGCTTCAATAATACCGGCTAACTTAAAAAACCCCTCGTATTCCAATTCAAGTGTGTCATCTGTGGATGTTTCAGGCGTATCACCTGTAATGCTGACATCTAACGTTTTTGTTATCATAAAAAAAGCCTCCATAAAAAAGTATCATGACTTATTTTACATAAGTTTTAACTTTACTGCAAGCAAGCGGTCAAGGGGACTTCTCTGTGGCTTGGGCGCCTTGTAGCGAGCCGTCTTTGACGCCTGTAATCTCTATGTCCACAAGCCCCCTCTCCGCCACCACAGCATCGCCGCCGGAGGCCAGGAATTCGACCTTGAGGTAGTTGTCGGTGGTTGCCTGACATATGTCACCGTCGGGTTTTTCAACTATTGCCGGCAGGATGCGCCCCACCTGCCCGGCCATAAAGGCAGCCTTCTTGCGCCCGGACAACTGCCGCAACAGCAATGCCCGCTGCTTCTTTGTCTGTTCATCGACCTGTGCCGGCAGAGCAAAGGCACGCGTCCCCCGCCTGGGTGAAAACGGAAATACGTGCATGTACGTCAGCGGCAATCCGGCAAGGAACTCATAGGTTCTGCCAAAACTCGCATCGTCCTCTCCGGGATAACCGACGATCACGTCAGTGCCAATGGCTGCGTTGTCAATGTCCCCGTGGATATCCAGAAGCAGTCTCTTAAAGTCGTCCGTGCGATATCCCCTGTGCATGTCACCGAGTATCTGATCATCGCCGCTCTGAAGCGGGATGTGGACATGCCTGCATAGTCTCTGATGCCTCAGCAGTCCCAGCAACTTGCCGGTAAACTCGCTGACCTCAAGGGAGGTCAACCGAACCTTTATGCCTGCCGTGTTATCGAGGATTGACTCCACCAGGTCTGCAAGCATTGTTTGTGGCACCAGGTCCAGGCCATAGTACCCGATATGGATGCCCGTCAACACCACCTCGTTGTAGCCCTCTGTGACAAGCGTTCTGACCTCGTCGATAATGTCAGCGACCGGCCTGCTGGTTGACCGCCCCCGGCTCTGAGGGATGATACAGTAGGAGCAATGGGCATTACAACCATCCTGTATCTTTAACAGCGCCCTGCTCCTGCCGCTGTTAACGACAACAGGGACAACGGTCTTGGCCTCTGCAAAGGCGGCATCTGAAAAATGCAGCAACTTGTCCTTGTTACCGATGACGGTGATATCTTCGCTTATTGCACGGAGGGCATCCCTGTTGAGTTCGGAGTAGCAGCCGGTGGCAAACACCTTTGAGCCGGCCTTGATGGCACGCCTTATGATCTGTCTGGATTGATAGTCGCTCTTAGCGGTGACGCTGCACGTGTTTATGATACAGACGTCGGGGCGCTCGTTGACGGTGACAGGGACGTGCGACTGCTTGAGGAATTGCCCTTCGATGGCCGAACTCTCTGCCTGGTTGGCCTTGCACCCCAGGGTGAGAATGCAAAACCTCATCCACCCGTTACCTCGCCCTCAAGTGTGTGCCTGTTGGCCTTCACTATGCGGACGTTCAAAAACAAGGCTGACTTCAGGTCGTCCCTGGAGAGAAAATTAACGATCTTATTGGTACTGCTCCTGCCGACCCACATATTTGGGGTCGTCTCACTCCTGCCCTCAACAAGCACCTCCATCACGGTGCCCTCAAGGGCCTTGTTTTTCCTCTGGGTGATGACGTCCTGACATCCAAGTATCTCATGCAGTCTTGCCGACTTAACGTCCTCTGCCACTTGGTCCGTCATCATAGCAGCCTTCGTGTTTGGCCGCACGGAGTACTTAAAGGCAAAGATGCCGTCAAATTCGAGTTCTTCAAGTGCGCTTACCGTTTGTGCGTGGTCATCGTCGCTCTCACCGGGAAAGCCCGCTATGATGTCGGAGGTGACGGCAACATCAGGGACGCTCAACCGCAGGCGTCTGACCTTATCTGTATACGTTTCATAGTCATATCGTCTGTTCATCAGATTCAGTACCCGCGAGGAACCCGACTGCATGGGCAGATGCACATGGCGGCAGACGCTGTCAAGCTCCGCCATCGCCTGTATC
>NZ_JABXWD010000026.1 GCF_019173545.1 Candidatus Magnetobacterium casense
ACACTTTACAATACCGCTCAATTTGTAATACAATGAGACGGTTACTTAATAGACCAGAGATAGAGAGTGAGACGAAACTTTATGATGCAAAAGATAATACTATGCCACGACAACAGTGAACTGTCCGGTGCCTGCGAAGAGGTAACGCTGCAACTGGCACGGTCATTTGGATGCGATGTCGTTGGCATACATGGGTTTAACTCGGTGATGCACGATGGCGCCTTCAGGATAATGGAGCCTACGCTGCCACAGGAGTATCAGAAGGAGGAGATACTGCAACATCAGCGGGCGGTACATGCCACGTTAATCAAGGTGGGCATGGAAAAGATATCCCTGTCGTATCTGAGGCCCTTAGAGGACGATTTTAAGCAGGCCGGGGTGCCCTTCAGACCAAAGGTGTTTGAGGGAAAGAACTTTATTGCCATAAACGAAATGATACAACAGGAGGGCGACGGACTGATCGTCATCGGAGCCGGCGGGTTTAACGCCCTGCAGCGGGGGTTTGTGGGCAGCGTGTGTATGCGGGTTCTCAGAAGCAACGACCGTGATATCCTTGTTGTAAAGCGCCCGACACAACTAAAGGAGCCAAATATCGTAGTCTGCCTCGACGGCAGCGCCTGTGCCATCAATGCCCTCAAGGCGGCAAAGGCCTTTGCGGAGAAGTACTCGGGCAACCTGCATCTTGTATACGCCTTTGACTCCTCCCTGCACAAGGACCTCTTTAACAGACTCAAGGACTCCGTCATAAACGCCGAGGGATTTTCCTTCAACTCCCAACAGCAGGAGAAGATACACGACGAGTTCATAGACAAGGGGCTTGAGAGGGTCGGCTACATGATCCTGGACAAGGCCGAGCGGGACGTCTTTAGCGGCAACAGTCTCAGTGCCAGGTTTTCGGAGGGCTGGGGGCTTGTGCCGGAAGATGTGCAGGTGGCAGGGGTCAGGGTCATCAAGAAGGTCTTTGCCGGATACATATATAAGAGCATCTGCGACTATGCCGCCGAGGTCAATGCCGATATGATTTTCATCGGACGCACGGGCAGACATTACGCCGAGGGGGTTGACCTTGGTTCGGTGACGGAGAACGTCTTAAGATACGCACCATGTAGTGTGTTCATCACGCAGAAGGAGCAAAACAAGGGATGGCAGATATAAATAACGGCAAATCAACAGACAAATCACAGGACTACAAGCCCTACATCGTGTCATGGAACCTGACCGGCCAGTGTAATCTCTTTTGCCCGCACTGCTACATGGATGCCAGGGAGAGGGCGGCAGGTGAACTGACAACCCAGGAGGCAAAAGGAGTCATCGATGGCCTGCACCGCTTAAACCCCAATATCATGCTGGTACTAACAGGTGGAGAGCCGATGCTGCGGGATGACATATATGAACTTGTGGAGTACTCCGCCGACCATGGATTTATCACCGTTATGGGATCAAACGGTACGCTACTGACAAAGGACAATCTCAAGAGGTTAAAGAACGCCGGCCTCAAGGGACTGGGTATCAGCATAGACTCGGTTAGCCCCACCTATCACGACTCGTTTCGCTTGTACTACGGGGCATGGAACTTATCGACAGAAGCATTGAAGTTTGGCAGGGAAGTTGATCTCCAGACACAGGTGGATGTTACGGTAACGGACAGAAACTACAATGATATCGAGGAATTTGTTGAGATGGCCATAAGGCTTGGAGCCAAGGCGGTCAATTTCTTCTTTTTAGTGTGCACGGGCAGGGCCAGGAAAGAATTCATATCCACGGAGAACTATGAGACAGTCCTGAGAAAGATCGCAAGCATCTCCGACACGGAAAAAAGAATCATGGTCAGGGCGCGTTGTGCCCCACACATATACCGAATACTGCACGAGGACAACGTGCATATTCCGCAGGGGACGAGGGGTTGTCTTGCCGGGCGGTTATACATGCGGGTAGACCCCGTGGGAAACGTCACGGCGTGTCCATACATGCCCGACACCCTGGGTAACGTCAAGGACCGCTCCATCGTGGATATCTGGACGGATTCCCAAAAACTAACCCTCCTGCGTGACGGTCAGTACAAGGGCAGGTGCGGACGCTGTGAGTACACGGAGATATGTGGCGGGTGCAGGGCACGGGCATTGGCTCAGTACGGCGACTTTATGGAGGAGGACTCCCTCTGTCTGTACGAACCAGCAGGAAAAGACAGGGTCACCGGTAAGGATAAGGTCGAACTCGATGACAACTTTCAGGGATCAATTGCCTGGGATGACGCCGCAAAGGCAAGGATGAAACGGACTCCGGCATTTATGAAAAATATGATCATCGGACTGATAGAAAAGAAGGCCAAAGAAATGGGTGTTACACTCATAACCTCGGAGTTTGTCGATGAGATCAAATCTAAGGACTACTCCAGGATTCACGAAAAAAAGATCTGACTATGCTGTTGACAACAAGTTGCTAATATGTATATAATCCTCTATGTTGCTTTTAGTGACTAAGATTACACCTCAAAAACGGTCCGGGTTGATAGCGAATTTAAGGAAAGTACAAATTAAGGAAAGCGAAAAAACACCGTCTTTCGATGGTTAATTTTTTTATAAGGAGGTCATACAGAGGATTGGGGTTAATCCCAGCATAAGGTTGGCCAGGTCCTCTGGAAGAGCGTATGGTACAAAAATTTTTAGTCAGTGCGTTTGTGTTACTGCAGATGATGGTCTTTAGCATCTCATTTGCAGCGGAAACTGCTCCAAAGCAAGCTGCTCCACCAATTACGGCTGAGGAGATGACAAAGGCATCTGTTATTTATTTTGACAGATGCGCCGGTTGTCACGGAATGTTAAGGAAGGGTGCTACAGGGTCTGCCCTTACCCCGGACAAGAGTATCGCAATAGGTACGGAGAATCTGAAGATCATTATGGATGCCGGTCTTCCCGGTGGAATGCCGGATTGGGGCAAACAGGGTGTTATGTCGCCAGCAGATATAGACCTCGTAGCAAGGTTTATCCAACACGAGCCGCCATCACCACCTGAGATGACAATGGACCAAATGAAGAAGTCCTTGAAAGTCACCCTGCAGCCTGCCAGCAGACCAAGCAAACCCGAACACCCGCTTAACTGGCAGAACTTCATGGGAGTCGTCCTCAGGGATACCGGAAAGGTTGCCATTATTGACGGCGATACAAAGAAACTCGTCTCTATTGTAGACACGGGATTTGCCGTGCATATACTAAGGTCATCGGCCTCAGGCAGATTCTTCTACTCAATAGGAAGGGACGGCAAGGTAACACTCATAGACCTGTGGCTTAAGACCCCCGATAAGGTGGCTGAGGTCAAGACCTGCTATGATGCCAGGTCAATAGAGACCAGCAAGTACAAGGGCAAGGAAGGTGACTTTATCGACAAGCTTGCCATTATCGGATGCTACTGGCCATCCAGCATGGTAGTTCTCAACGGTGAGACACTCGAGCCGATGAAGGTTGTATCAACCAGCAGCTATACCTATGATACCAACGAATTTCTCAGAGAGGCAAGGGTTGCCTCAATCGTTGCCGCTCCGTATGACCCCATATGGGTTGTTAACATAAAAGAGTCCGGACAGACATGGCTGGTCAACTACTCCGATCTGAAAAACATGAAGATATCGATGATAGAGACCGAGAGATTTCTGCATGACGGAGGCTGGGACAGCACCAAGAGATACTTCCTCGTTGCAGCAAATATGAGAAACAAGGTGGCTGTTGTTGACACGGTAGAGGGTAAGATGACCGCACTCGTTGAGACGGGAGTTAAACCCCACCCCGGCAGAGGTGCCAATATAGAACACCCCACCTATGGCCCAATATGGTGCACAGGACACTTGGGAGAGAACACCGTAGCATGTATCGGTACCGACCCCAAGAAACATCCACAACACGCCTGGAAGGTCGTTAAAAAGATCAAACTCCCCGGTGACGGCGGCGGTAATCTCTTTGTAAAGACACACCCGTCATCAACATGGATGTGGGCGGATAGAACGCTCAATCCTGATGTCAAGTTACAGAGGTCCATTTTTGCAATCGACAAGAAGACACTTGAGGTCGTAAAGACTATCGAACTGCCAGAAAAACATAAAGGGAGAGCAGTACACTTCGAGTTCGACAAGGATGGCAAAGAGGTATGGGTATCAGCTTGGGGTAAAAAGACCGAACCAAGCGCAATCCTCGTCTATGACGACAAGACCTTCAATCTGGTAAGCGAAATCACAGGCGACTGGGTAAGAACCCCAACCGGACACTTTAACGTATATAACACCACTCACGATGTATACTAACACTGTGACGTACTTGACCCTTAACGGGGCGTCAGACTAGGGCCAATGGCAAAGGCTGCAAAAGCAATTGCCATTGTGCTCCTGATACTGCTCCCTTCTCTGTCCTTTGGTGGCGGGGAAGGTGAACAGTATCAAAAGTACTGTGGCGCCTGTCACGGAACAGACAAACTCGGCGTTACGGCTTCCCCTCTGCTGCCGCAACTGCTCACCAGATATTCCGATGAACGACTCACCTCAATTATAAGAAAAGGCCTGCCGGCAACTCAGATGCCATCCTGGCCCGATATGAATGACGACGAAGTAAAAGCCATAATATCCTATATCAGAAAACCGGTAACCGTAAAATGGACAACACAGGATATCGAAAAAAGCATCACCCTGCAGGAAGTAAATCCCGTGCGGATAGAGAGCTTCAAACGTATTCATAACATCAAGGACATAACCGCCGTAGTGGAGCGGGGCAATGGCAGCGTATGGATAATGACGGGCGACCGGATGGTAGACTCCTTCAAGTTTGGAAACGTCCACGGCGGGGGCAAGTTCGATACGAAGGGGACGATGTTCTTCCTGCCCTCCCGCGACGGCTGGGTGGCCAAGTACAACCTCACCGAAGAGCGATACGTCGGAAAGGTGCGACCTTGCGTCAACCTCCGAAACATAAGCCTCTCCAACGACGGCAAACACGTCCTGGCGGCATGTCTCATCCCGCAGAATATATTCATCCTCGACACAGCAACCCTCAAACCCGTAAAGACCATTGAAAACGTCGGCAAAATAAGTGCCATCTACGAGCAATACTCCAGCGACAAGGCTATCTTTACCACAAAGGATAAGCCACAGATAGGACTGCTGGACACCGCTACCTTCAACGTCGAATACATAAAGACGGAAGTGTCCTTTGAGGACTTCTTTATCGACCCCCTTGAGAGATACATTGTGGGCAGCTCCAGAGAAAAAAGCCTGCTTGTCGTCCTTGACCTCAAGACAAAAAAAACCGTCTTTGAACACAAGATCGAAAGTATGCCTCACCTGGCCTCTGCCTCTTTCTGGTACGACAAGGGTGACTTCTATTTCGCCACACCACACATCCTCAAACCATACATATCCCTGTGGAAGATGTACAACTGGGGCTTCGTCAAAAATATTGATATCGGCGGGGAGGGTTTCTTTGTCCGTACCACGCCCGCCTCACCATACCTCTGGATGGACAACGGCACCGACACCCTCACCCTCATCGATAAAAAGACCCTTGCCCTGAAATATCTGACCCCCAGAAAAGGAAAAAAAGCCACTCACACGGAATTCTCCGGCGATGGCAAGATCGCTTATATCAGCATCTTTGAACAAGACGGCTCCCTCGTCCTGTACGACTCCGCAACCCTCAAGGAACTCAAGAGCTTTAAGGCCAATCTCCCGGTTGGAAAATACAATTTTGTCCATAAATCAAGATCGTATGAAAAGTATCAGCTAGGCCGTGAACTATACATGGAAAAGTGCTGGGGCTGTCATCACACCACAAGCGAGGCATTTGGCCCTGCCTTTTCAAAGATCGTGAGGGAGAGACCGGAGTCAATCATACGACAACAACTGACAGACCCCGAAGCCACTGCCAAAAAGCTCGGCTACAAGCGCAGCGTTATGCCAAAGATAGACCTCAAACCGGAGGAACTGGATGTGCTAATGAGGTTCGTTGAGGAATTCAAAAAATCGGGCGAAGATGCTCAGGATAACTGATTTTCTAAGGGAGAGCATCGGCAAGGGAGTCAATGGCGGTGGTGCCGTGGATACTGGTACTATGGATGCCGGCGTAAAAGCCCCTGTTGTCGTGTGCATCTGGAACCTCACCAACTACTGCAACCTCTCATGCAGACACTGTTACTCATCCGCTAAGACCCTTACAGACCAAACGGATACAGGCAACGCAGAAATGAATGCGTTGACTCTCTCCGAAATAATGACCATCATCCCCTCGTTGTATGACAACGGCATACGATGTGTCATCCTCTCAGGCGGTGAACCTCTGCTGCGGGAGGATATCTTTGACATTGCACAGGAGCTCAAGGACGCCGGAATAATGACGGCACTTTCGACAAACGGTCTCCTGATTAATGAGGGCCTGAAAGACAAAATAACACGGTGTTTCGATTACGTGGGCGTCAGTATTGACGGCCTCCCGCAGGTACATGACTCCTTCAGGGGGTTAAGCGGCGCCTATGGCCGGAGCATCGATGCCCTGCGGATGTGTATGGACTGGGGGCTGGACGTGGGACTACGCTTTACCCTGTCGCAGGCAACCTATGGAAGCCTGGGGCACATATTTGATGTCGTAGAGCGACAACAGTTTCCAAAACTCTACATATCGCACCTGGTGTACTCGGGTCGTGGGGGGATGCTCGAAGACCTCGACAAGGCAACATACAGGTCAGCGGTGGAGTACATCATCCAAAAGACCCTGTCATACATAGAACGTGATATAAACGTAAAGGTCATTACGGGCAATAACGACTCCACGGCGGTTGCCTTGCTTGACATTGTGAGGCAACGATACTCCACCCCGGCATACGACGCACTCTATGACCGATTGCGGCGTTGGGGTGGCAATCAGGCCGCAGTCGCCTTGGTCAACATAGACTACAAGGGCGATGTCAAGGCTGACCCGTTTTACCGGGAAGTTGCAGGCAACATCAGGCAACGGGACTTTGGCGACATCTGGAACAATAGCCCGTTTTTCAAACAACTCAGACAAACCCCGCGTAAGCTCAAAGGTCGCTGTGGTGGTTGCCGGTACATCGACATCTGCAACGGCAACTCACGGGCAAGGGCTTTTTCCATACACGGGGATTACTACGCGGAGGACCCGGCATGTATCCTATGAGAGAAAAGACAAGAAAGAAAGGGGCGGCTCCGCCCCCCTTCAGAACCCCCTGCAAGGGGGCCAGCCCCCTTGACCCCATTATACTATACCTTATTACTCTGTTTTGTAGCGTGTTATTGTTTTTTAGCGGCAATGCGTCAGCCGAAAAGGTCTTTGTTGTTGAGAGAGAGCGAGAGGCGCTTGCGTTGATCGAAGATGGCAAGTTACTTAGGGAGATATCGGGGGTTAAGAATCTCAATCACGCTACTGTCAAATTTCACAAGGGATTTCTGTATGTCATAAGCAGGGATGGTTTCTTGTCTAAGGTTGACCTGGGTACGTATGAGGTTGTAAAGAGCGTCAAAACGGGCAAGAGCGGGATAGGGTTTATATTCTGCGGCGGTTTTATTGGTGTGGCAAACTACGACCCAAAGGATGTTGTGATACTTGACGAGGCTCTCAATACGGTGAAGGTTATAGAGACGGGGTCGCGAAACGTTGGTATAAAGTGCAGGGACAACCTGCTGATCTATGCCCTGATGGATGACGACCAGATATGGATGCATGACGTCAGTAAGAACCATGAGAAGGTCAAGGAGATCAAGACAAAGGGGGAGATGCCCTTTGATGCCTTCCTCAGTGACAATATCTATGTGACGGGCTTTTTTAAGGGCGGTGTTGGGATCGTTGACCTTGATACGTTTAAGTATACGGAAAAGGAGACAAAGGCAGGCAGCGATACAGTCTTTAAGATACCGCATTTCGGGACGTGGGGGGTGCTCAATCAGAGGGCCTTTATCCCGGCGGTTGGAGAAAAGAAGCTGTACATACTAGACATGAAGGACTTTGGTTATATCAGCTCGATAGACTTGGTTGGTTTACCCGTGTTTGTGGTAGTCTCCCCGGACAAGAAATACATAGCCGTCAACTACAGCGGGGACAAGGATGACTATGTTTCGGTAATCGACCCGCAGACCAATAAAGTAATCAAGACCATAAGCGCCGGTAAACGGGTGATGCACCTTAGATTTTCCCACGACAGCAAATCGCTCTATGTTTCGTCGTACTTTGAAAATGCGCTCAAGACTTTCAGCGTTGATACGTGGGATGTGACTGCCACGGTGAGTGTGCCCACCCCGTCGGGGGTATTCATCCCGTGATGCAGCAGTGTCTTAAGAAGGGGTCAAGGGGACTGGTCCCCTTGCAGGGGAGGTCAAGGAGGGGGCAGAGCCGCCCTCCTTGCGGGGGGTTAGGGGGCAGAGCCCCCCTCTCTTCTCACTGGATGAAAGGTTAGCGATGGACATTAAAGTAATCAAAGCGTTAGAAGAAGGCATCCCCCTTGTAACGGAGCCGTTTAAGGAGATGGCCCAGGGCTTGGGGATTACCGAAGCCGAGTTTATCGACACGCTGAGGAGGCTAAAGACCGACAGGATTGTCAGACAGATATCGCCGATCTATGAGACAAGGATGCTCGGCTACAAGAGCTCGCTTGTGGCATTTAAGGCCGAAGACAGTCAGATCGAACACGCAGCAGGGGTGATAAACTCATATCCCGGAGTCAGCCACAACTATCTCAGAGACCATGACTTCAATCTGTGGTTTACGATAGCGGTTCCCCCTGATTCCAGTTATAACCTGACTGAGACGGTTCGTCTTATTGCCGAAAGGGCCGGTGTTGAACATTACATGCTGTTAGAGTCAAAGACGATCTTCAAGATCGGCGTAAAGCTCGCCAGACGCAGCGAAATCAGCGAAAAAGAAGAAGTTACGACCTCCGGCAGGGTCTTCAGTCCCCTGGATGACACCGACAAGCGTGTGATTAGGGTCACGCAGGTGGATATCCCCCTGGTGTCGAGGCCGTTTGCGCACTTTGCAGAGATTGCCCAGATGGATGAAGCAGTTCTGATAGGTAAACTGAAAGAGTTATTGCAACGCGGGGTGATCAGGCGTTATGCGGCGGTGCTGTATCACAGAAACATCGGCTTTAGAGCCAACGGCATGGTGGTCTGGGCCGTGGAGCCGGAGATGCTCCAGGAGACGGGTCGCAAGATGGCCTCATACATGGCCGTGTCGCACTGCTACGAACGCTCCGTCACCGATATGTGGCAGTATGGTTTGTTTACGATGATACACGCCAAGAGCACCGAAGAACTGCAACAAATCGTCGATACGATAAGCAGGGAAACAAACGTGGCGAACTACAGAATCCTGTATTCCACCAGGGAATTTAAGAAGGCACGGCCAAAATACTTCACCGACGACTACTATCAATGGGAAAAGACGATTTAGCTAACATCCTGTCGGCACGGTAGCACCACAATCAACCGTGGTTGCCGGGATTTAGGCAACTTTTATACCTTCATAAATATGGCATTGTTATTATTTTGACAATGTCACATTACAATCTCTGCATATAAAGATGTCTGAACCACGATTTAACGGCCCGGCAACTGTAAGGAGCTGTCTGACAATTGGGATTATCAGGATTTATGTTCGAGCAGACCTTATTCTTTTTTCCTGTGAATCCTTTAATCTGCGTAATCCTAGTTCAGACAATCCCTATTTTTCTCTAATCTGACATTGTCAAATTATGCTTGTTCGTGCATTAATTACCCTCCGTCATACTAAGCATCCCTATCTGTCATCCACCACGTGTAGCCCCCTCACGCCGGTAATGGCACTTGAGCGTCTTGCAACGGCCATCTTTTGTACCGCTTCAGAGACAAGAAAACGACCACCCAAGCACCTACGAACCCAAACAATGGCCGTGTGTTGCATGAGCACGGTTGACAGGGGTGCTACCAAAAATATATTGGGAGAGTTACAGTTAAAGTAACCTGGCGGCGTCCTTTGCGAAGTAGGTTATGATGATATCGGCCCCGGCGCGCTTTATAGACAGCAGCATCTCCATCATAACGGCGTTGTAGTCGATCCACCCGCGCTCTGCCGCGGCCACTACCATGGAGTACTCGCCCGAAACGTTGTAGGCACAAACGGGGACGTCACAGGTCTCCCTGACGGCAGCGATGACATCGAGGTAGGCCAGGGCCGGTTTGACCATGACGATGTCCGCCCCCTCTTCGATGTCGATGGCGACCTCCTTAAGTGCCTCACGCCTGTTTGCGGGGTCCATCTGGTGATGCCGCCTGTCACCAAACTGCGGTGTTGAATCGGCCGCCTCGCGGAATGGTCCGTAGAAGGCCGAGGCATACTTGGCGGCATAGCTCATGATTGGCACCGAGCTAAATCCCTCCCTGTCCAGTGTGGTGCGTATGGCGTAGACCCTGCCATCCATCATGTCAGAGGGTGCGACCATCTGTGCCCCGGCACGGGCGTGTGAGACCGCCTCCTTGCAGAGTAACTCAAGCGTGGCGTCGTTGTCTATCCTGCCGTCACTGGTAACGCCACAATGTCCATGACTTGTATACTCACACAGACACACATCCGTGATAACGTACAACTCCGGCACGGCATCCCTGATGGCCCTGACCGCCTCCTGGACAACACCATCGGGGTCATATGCACCGGAAGCAAACTCGTCCTTGTGCGGGGGGATGCCAAAGAGAATCGTTGCCGGGATGCCAAGCTCTTTCAACTGCCTGGCCGATTTTACGATTTCGTCTGTGGATTCCTGAAAACACCCGGGCATCGAAGTAATCGCCCTCTTGACACCCCTGCCAAAGGTGGCAAATAACGGATACACAAAGTCCGCAGGCGACACAACCGTCTCTCTCACCATCTTTCTAAGTCCGGCGCTTGCACGCAGCCTCATAGGTCGCTTTATCTGAATCATCCGGTTACTCCTTTTTAGTGTGAAAAATCGTTCTTATGTGTAATGCTTGATGGCCAACATGGCCTGATTTCTGAGCGTCTTTACGTATCTCAGACGCTTGGGTTGCGGCGCCTTTTGGTCAACGTCTGCCCAATCTCCATAGATCACGGCTACGGGGACCTTCTTCAGCGTAATGGGGATTACGATAAACGTCCGGACATCAAATGTAGTGCGCAACCACGTGGGTATGCAAGACTGCACCTCAATATCATAGACGTTATTGATAAGGACAATGGAATCCTTATTGAGCGATATATTAAAGACGTCATCCGATGAGCTTTCAATCTGGAATCGAAACCCTTTAACGAGCTTGCCTATGTCCTGACCAAAGCCAAAACGACCTTCCATGTATGATTCCTTCGCAGTCTTTATGCCGATAATAATATGTGAACATTCCATGCCCCGATACAAGACCTCCAGGATCATCCGCAGTATGTCATTTAAGGAGAAGCTCTCAAGCATGGCATTGGCTATCTCCAGTATTCCCTTTGTGAGTATGTCGTCGGGGGTCAGCACCTGCGAGGTCTCCTCTTCGCCATCAAGCAGGCTGTCAAGTATCTGCATAGGGTGTTTTGCAGCAGCGTCAGAGAGTTTCTTATCCTTTTTTAAGCCTTCGGGTCCTTTTAGCAGCAGGCCCAGATTTTGCAAAAAGTGACTGTTGTCCATGCTAAAACCGAAGTTATCACAGTAGGACTTTATTTCGCTATATGATACCTCAAGTACATCTGCGAGGGTCTTTTCGCCGGAGCGGAAGCAAACATCAAATCGGTGCTTAAAGGTGGCCAATGTCTTTTCCCAATCATCGGGCTTTGCCTTGTTGATCAGCTCACACAATTTATTTGAGAGCAGGACAAGAGACCTTATGTTTTCCATATCGGTCGTGGGTTTGACGAGCTTGTACAGGGGGATTTTGCGCATACAATAGACAATGCTATCGGAAAAGTTCCAGTTCTTGGCCACCTCCATGCCGACGGTATCGTAGGATGCCCTTGTAACATCAGGAGCTGCCTCATCCTCGGTAATATCCTGAGCGGCGGCAAGTTCCTTTATCTTTCTCTGTTCCTCAGGCAGGTAGAATCTGATCAGCAACTTCCCCAGGTCGTGAAAGATAGAGCATATAAAGGCCTCCTCTATGTCCTTGATGCCCAGCTTTTTGCCCATCTCCTTTGCCACAACGCCACTCATAAAGGAGATTATAAATGCCTCCCTGAGTTCCAGGGCCAGGGACTTGTTCTTGATATGCTCAAACAACATAAGAGACAGGGCGGCATCCCTTATCTTGCCAAATCCCAGTATATAGACGGCACGAGAGACCGTGTTGATCCTCCCTGCCCCGTGATACTTGATGTAAAAGGCGGTATTGACCATCCTGAGCAACTTATTGGACAGGGCAAAATCATCCAGTATGGTGTTTGTAAGTTCCGTTACTGAGGCATCGCTGTCAGAGGAAGTCTGCTTACTAACAAGTGCAACGGTCCGGGACATTGCAGGGAAATCCTTGTTCGCATTGATTATATCTAACAGCCGAACTACTATTGGTATCTTCTTACCTATCATTTTTTATCTTACGTACAGGCTAACATTTTTGGGGGCGAAAAGTAAACATGTCAGGGCAATTGCATTTGACCGTTTAACAACCCATAAAAATTTCTAATACGATTGCCCTATGCAAAAGTATACGGTATCCTCTCAAAAAAGCAGGGTAATTTTTATTTCACGTTTAACAGGCTATGGATTCCTGCTTTCGCAGGAATGACAGTTACGGACGTTTTCCAAGTGTGTCATTCCTGGCTTGACCAGGAATCCAGGATGCGTAAAAGTATAGTTACCATGAAATATAAAGAGGATACATTAGTTTGACAATGTCATATTACAAACTCTGCAATTAAAAGATGTCTGAACCACGATTTAACGGATTAAGGGATTATCAGGGTTTGTGTTAAAGAAGACCTCATGTCTTTATCCTGTAAATCCTTTAATCTGCCCTGCGACCGTAGGGAGCAAAGTGATCAATTCTAGTTCAGACAATCCCTGATGTTTACTTGAATGTGACATTGTCAAATTAGAAACCATATTGCAAACATGCCTCAGAGAGTTACACATACTCTATGCGCCTGCTCTCTTACCTCACAGAGATTTTCACGGTAAAAAGGCTTAGGACGCCTTTGTCAGGGAATCAACGGCGGCAAGGAATTCCTTGTACCTGATGGGTTTGGATATGTAGGCGTCGCAGCCTGCCTCAATCATGCGTTCTTCGTCGCCTTTCATGGCAAATGCCGTCAGGGCGATAATCTTTATGTCTTTGGTGGTTTCATTGTTTTTCAGCAATTTGGTTGCGGTAAGGCCATCCATCCCCGGAAGCTGTATGTCCATAAGGATCATGGTGGGCCTTTGCTCTATGGCGATCTTGATTCCAGCATCGGCGTCAGTGGCCTGAAGGACTGTGTATCCCTGGCGACGCAGGATGTCTGAGGCCAGTTTCATGTTCATCGGGTTGTCCTCTATGATCAAGATATTCATTAATTTAATCGCTTTTTAGCGCCTCCTTTTTTCTGCATAAGAGATTCTATGTTTCTGAGAAAGTCGTCCTTGCTGGATTGTCCCTTTTCAAAGATCGTGACTACCTTGCTCTGCAAATCTTGTCGTTCGTCCTTTGTCAGCACCTTGGCCGTCATGATGACCACCGGGATGTCTCTGGTGCCCTCGTTTTGCTTGAGTTCCTGGAGGACTTCAAAGCCGCTCATTTCCGGCATCATCAGATCGAGGACTATGAAGTCAGGCTTTCTGACTATAGCGGTATACAGTCCCTCTTTACCCCCATACTCTTTTAGTATTTCATATGAGGTGGAGTCAAAATAGGAGGAGATGATCTTTATCGCCTTGGGATCGTCATCAATCAGCAATATCTTGAGCTTGGAACCTCTCTTGGCCGAGTCGGTAAGTGAATTTACCAGGGTGAGCATCTCTTGTCTTGAGACCGGCTTTTTCAAAAAGGCGTTGGCACTCAGCGATGTACCCTTGTCGCTCTCCGCAATTGACGATACCACTATTACAGGGATATCCGCAAACTCATAATTGGCCGCCTTCTCATCGAGAAAGGCAAAGCCGTCCATTTCCGGCATCATCAGGTCGAGACAGATAAGGGCGGGCTTAAATTGCGACATCAAAGCCAGAGCCTCTTTTCCGTTTGCCGCAGACATCACCTTGTAACCCTCATACTCCAGGAAGTGTTTCAAAAGCGCCACCTGAGCGGCATTGTCCTCAACGATCAGGATAAACGGGTCATTCTGTGCAACGACAGTTGGCTTCGTCTCTGCCGGTGTATCCGTCGATTTTTCAGCCGCTCCATGGGAAGGGACAAGGGAATGCGTGTATGTGATGCCAGTTTCCTTCCGTGCAACAGGGGCAGTCGCAGCCGCCTTGCCACGCAGTGCCCGTCTGGCATCGGAGAGCAGATCGGAACTGCTGAAGCTGCCTTTTTGGACGATCTTCAGCACACTACTGTTAAGGGCCTCGCGGTCCTCGTCGGTTATTATCTTTGCCGTGAGGATAATGATGTTTATTCCCGCGGTCTCGGGCATATCCTTGAGGGTATGTACGACGTCAAAGCCGGTGACATCGGGCATCATCAGATCGAGCACCAGCAGGTCGGGCAATTGCGTCCTGGCAGTATCAATCCCCTCCCTACCGCTATATGCCCGTAGCACGGTACACCCCTCGGCCTTGAGGTAGCTCGATACTATTTCCACTGCCTTGGGGTCATCATCGACCACGAGTACCGTCAGCGGTCTTTGGATATCTTGTGGCAGATTATCCTTATGTAGTCTGACTACTGCCAGCAGGTCTTCCCTTGATACCGGCTTCTGCAACACGCTGGAGGCGCCCATGGAAAACCCCTTGTTTTCATCCGCCACTACCGATAAGATTATCACCGGTATTTGGGCGATTTTCCTGTTTGCCCGGAGCCTTTCAAGGAACTCCCAACCGTGCATGTCCGGCAGCAGGATATCAAGGGTGATGAGGTCGGGTTGTTCTCTTTCGGCTATATCAAGCCCCTTCTGCGCAGTGGAAGCCACTATCGTACTGTAGCCCTCCGATTCCAGTTGAGGCCGTATGAGGTCCACCGACTTTGGGTCATCCTCCACGATCAACACCAGCGGGGTGTATGAACAAGTGATACCCTTATCAGGGTCTTTCTTCTCATTTTTGCATAAATTTGCAAGCATTTTTTCCTCTGAGTCGGCCATGTCGCTTTCCCGTCTGTAGGGTATCCGGACGGTGAAACAACTGCCCTTGCCTTCCTGGCTCTGGACACCTACCGTGCCGCCGTGCAACTCAACCAGGCGCTTGACCATGGCCAGTCCCAACCCCGTGCCCTCATATCGACGCGAGAGGGAGCCATCGATCTGCTCAAAGGGTCTGAACAGCCTTTTTATTCCCTCCTCCGATATCCCAATACCCGTGTCTGAAACGGATATCTCCACAAACTCCCTGTCCTCCAGATATACCGCACGCACTGATAGGGTAACGGTACCCTTATCGGGGGTGAACTTCACGGCGTTTGACAGGAGGTTGTAGACCACCTGTTTGGTCTTTCTTGAATCCAGGTACACATAGTCGATATCCTGTTGTACTTCTATCATGAGCTTTATGCCGTGGGCCATTGCCTTTTCCTTGACAATAGAGAGGCTGTTGTCAAGCAGGGCGCCAATGCTGACCCTTTCCAGGTCCAGGGTCATTTTTCCTGCCTCTATCTTTGAGAGATCGAGGATGTCGTTTATGAGTGACAGCAGGTGCTGTCCGCTGGTAAAGATATCGTTTGCGTATTCCGTTTGTTCTTCGGAGAGGTCGCCCAACATGCCGTCCTTGAGCACTTCCGAAAAACCGATGATGGCATTGAGTGGCGTTCGCAGCTCATGGGACATGTTGGCCAGGAACTCGGACTTCAGTCTGTTGGACTCCTCCAGTTGGAGGTTCTTATGCACTATCTCATCGCCCCGGGCCTTGATCTGTGCCGAAAGCTCCTGCATGTCGCTGTACTGTCTGAGGTTCTGGAGTGAGATGCCTATATTTGAGGCAAGGCTCTGCGTAAACGCCCTGTCATGCTCTCCCAGTGGCGCTATGGATGCTATCACCAGGACGCCCACTATCTGTTTTTGATAAAAGACCGGTTGGATGACTATGGCCTTTGGTGTTATCGTAAGTATGCCCGTCTCTATTACAAGTGGGAACTGAGCTGAACCCTCTATTTCTATGGCGGAGGCATTGACAACGGCCTGCCCTACGATTGCTTCGTTTATATCAAATTCGGCGCTGATGGTACCGGATAGCCCGTAGGATGCCTCAAGTATGAGCTTGCCCCTCCACTCGTCGTATGCGTAAAAGGCAGAGCAGGGGAATGGAAGCGCCTCCGCCAACAGCGGCAGCATGTTTTGCAGGGCCTGTTTCTGGTCAAAGGTCGAACTGAACAACGACAACACCTTGGCAAACGTCTTGTCGTAGCGAGCCCGCAGTTCCAGTTCTCCGGTTTTTTTCTCCAGGTCAAACTCTGCCAGCTTTCTTGGTGTCACGTCATACTTCATTGCCACAAAGTTTGTTATCTCTCCCTTATCGTCCTTGATTGGGGTGATGATAGCGTCTTCGTAGTAGATTTCGCCGTTTTTTCTCTTGTTAATAACCTCCCCGTGCCAGACGCTGCCATCGAGGATGGTTGCCCACATTTGCTTGTAAAACTCCTTGGTCTGCTTACCGGACTTCAGTATTCGCGGGGTTTTTCCGATAGCTTCGGCACGGGTGTAGCCGGTGCCTCGTTCAAAGGCGGGGTTGACGTATTCAATCCTGCCGGTGCGGTCTGTGATCACCACCGACTCGGCAGACTGTTCAATGGCATTGAAGAGCTTTTGCATCTCCCGCTCAACCTTTATCCGGTCAGAGATGTCACGGATGATGCCGTTAAATATCCGCCCGGCAGGCGTTATGCTTTCGTTGAGCGGGAGATGCAAAAGCTCTTCAATGCCATTGAACAGTCTGCCGAGTCGGTGGTGATCACAGACCGCAC
>NZ_JABXWD010000260.1 GCF_019173545.1 Candidatus Magnetobacterium casense
CATCATTGAAAAGACCGACAAAGATGGCACTGTCAGCCTCTCTTGCAGCAATAAGGAGTGTGACTATAAACGCCAAACCTAGCCCCTTGATTGTGTGCATAGGTGGGGCGCATAGCGGTTGTGGCAAAACCACGCTGGCCGAAAGATTACTCGCCGCCCTCCGGGGCAGATGGGGGGCGATCAAGTACACCAGGACGGCCTTCTATACCGGCATCATATCCGACAGGGAGACGCTCCTGCAGGAGGGCAAGGATACGGCCAGGTTATTGGGTGCCGGAGCCGTGGATGTCGTGTGGGTGCAGGCGCCTTTCCTGGAACTCGACGACGCCTTGGGCATGGCCCTTTGCTGTGACACCCTTAACGGTGTGGATGGTATTATCGTTGAGGGTAACAGTCCTATTGAGTTTTTGCGCAGCGACTTGGTCATCTTTGTCTATGGCAGGGACATGGCACGGGTAAAGGAGCATAGTAAACAGGCCATTGAAAGGGCCTCTATTGTTGTTACCTGGGATGGCAACAGCACAGACGCCTTCTCCAAAACATTGCCCGGAAAGAAGTTTTGCTCCGTCCGCACCATTGAGGAAGAAAGCGAGGACTGGAACGACTGTATCAACGTTATCATGGATGGCATAAAGAATAAGGAAATCGACAGAGTGGGGTGTTTTTAGTTGGTTACGACTTTTTTTGAGTTGGCCCTCTCTTGTTATTTCACTGCCGCTATACTTGGGATAGTGCAGTTGGCAGTGGGCAGTTCTGCGATTTCCAGAGTAATGAAGGCGATGATAGCCCTTGGCTTTGTGCTGCACACGGTTAACGTATTCTTGAGGTATATTGTTGCTGGGCAGATGCCCATAGCGTCCATGCACGAGGCAGTGTCGTTTTTGACGTGGAGCATTGTTTTAATATTTTTTATAATCGAAATAAGGTACGAGGTAAGTCTCCTGGGGTCGTTTGTGATGCCCGGGGTGTTTGTCCTGATGCTATCTTCGTCGGTGTTGCCGCGTCAGATCAAGCCCATTGATCCGACGTTTCAGAGCTACTGGCTGTGGATACACACGACGTTGGCCTTCTTGGGGGATGCCGCATTTGCGGTGGCCTGTGGCATTGGCGTTATGTATCTTGTGCAGGAGCGGTTTGTCAAATCCAAGAAATTGGGCGGGTTGTTTCGCAGGCTACCCAGCCTCCAGATACTGGATGATATCAATTACCGGTTGTTGACCGTTGGTTTTCCTCTGTTGACCCTTGCCATTATAACGGGTGCAATTTGGGCGGAGGGCGTCTGGGGCACGTTCTGGCGTTGGGACCCGAAAGAGGTATGGTCGCTGATAACCTGGCTGTTTTATGCGATGGTGTTGCATGTGCGCATACACTCGGGCTGGCATGGCAAGAAGTCGGCCATCCTGTCGGTCATCGGTTTTGCCGCCGTGCTGTTCACATTCTTTGGCGTCAACCTGTTGTTAAAATCGTTGCATGAATTCTAAAAGAAAGGCAAAGATAAGAGAAGAAGGGGGCGGCTCCGCCCCCCCTCAGACCCCCCTGCAAGGGGTCACAGACCCCTTGACCCCTTCTTTTCGTAATTCTACCCTATATAAATAACGTTATGAATATAATTGTCATAGGCTTAAATCACAAGACGGCGGATGTGGAGATCAGGGAAAGGCTGGCGTTTACTCCGGAGATGCTTGTGGAGGGGTTGTCGTCTCTTCGGGGAATGCGGGGGATTAGTGAGGCGATAATCTTGTCAACTTGCAATCGGGTGGAGATGTATGTCTATGCCAATGTTGGTGCTCATGTTGCGGAGGGGATAAAGGATTTTCTGTCGCGGACTCGTTCGTTGGACAGGGGCAAGCTGGATGCGGCGCTTTATGTGCATCTTGATGATGAGGGTGTACGGCATGTCTTCAGGGTTGCCGCAAGTCTGGATTCGATGGTGGTGGGGGAGCCGCAGATACTGGGGCAGTTAAAGGATGCCTTTGACCTGTCGTTGGTTCACAAGAGTTCGGGAATAATCCTCAACAGGCTGATGAAGAAGGCCATCTCCGTAGGCAAGCGTGTGCGGACGCAGACGGGGATCGCCGAAAATGCCGTCTCCATAGGTTATGCTGCGGTTGAGTTGGCCAGGAAGATATTTAACAATCTGGGCAACAAGGTCTTTATGCTGCTTGGGGCGGGGGAGATGGCGGAGTTGGCCGCACGGCATCTGACCAACTGTGGCGTTGGGGAGGTCATTGTCGCAAACAGGACATATGAGCGTGGGTGTGCGTTGGCAAAGGAGTTTTCGGGACGAGCGATACAGTTCGGTGACTTCAGGAAGGAGTTGGTCAAAACCGATATCGTCATCTGTTCAACCGGGGCGCCCAACTACGTGATCACGCACGACGAAATGGCGAAGATCATGAAGGACAGGCGGTCTAAGTCTGTCTTTATCATTGACATATCGGTGCCAAGAAACATTGACCCCGACATCAACCGTATAGACAACGTTTATCTGTATGACATCGATGACCTCAAGGGCGTGATTGACACAAACATCAATCAGCGTCAGAAGGAGGCGCTCAAGGCATCGGACATCATCGATGAGGAGGTCGAGGGGTTCAACAAGTGGCTGCAATCCCTGGATGCGGTGCCGACAATCGTGGCCCTGCGTGAGATGGCCGACGATATCAAAAAGGACGAGCTGACAAAGCTCTTTAACAAGCTCAACACCCTCGATGAAAGAGACAGGAAGTCCATAGAGATCATGGCCAACTCGATAGTCAACAAGCTGGTGCATCCCCCCACGGTAGCCCTCAAGGAAGGGGCCGAGGACAAGGACACCCTCATCAGCACGATCAGGAAACTCTACGGCCTCAATGGCGACAGATAGGCAGTTACAATTTTCAGATGACCTTGACAGTCAAATAACGTTATAATTATGTATGATGTTAAAGATTGCACCTGATATCTTGAGTGAATATATTGAACAAGCAATGTCTGTTGCCGTATATGACAGACTACAAGACGATACCTTTGTTGGGCGGATACCAATCTGTAAGGGTGTTATAGCCTTTGGGGCTGAGTTAAGCGAATGTCAGAGTGAGCTTAGTTCTACACTGGAAGGCTGGATACTGCTCGGACTTAAGATGGGTCATACCTTACCGGTGGTCTCGGAGATTGATCTAAACAAGCAGTTACCCCGTGCCACAGGGTAGCACTCCATTCAAACGTGGTCACATCGATGCCGCATAGTAACAATGCCATATTGCGAGGCGTAAAAATGGCTTACATCCAATCAACCGCTGTTGATTGTGGTGCTACCACGGGTGTTGTTTCGTATGGATTTTAGATGAAGCAATTGGACATCTTGCTAAAGTACGGGCAAGTGTAGTACACTGTAGCCGTATATAATAGTTGTATGAAGACAATATCATTTATTGAGACGAGGTCTCCGGCGTCAAATATATTCAGGAGATTCCCTATACCGCGCTTAGGGGCGGTCTTACTGTCAACGCTTCTTAGACAGCAGGGCTATGAGGTAAAGACGTTCATAGAGGATATCCGCACACCGGACTGGTCTTTCATTGAGCGTTCAGACCTCTTGTGCATATCCACCATTACCTCCACTGTCCATGTGGCGTATGCGACGGCAGACAGGGCCAGAAAGCTCGGTATACCGGTGGTGATGGGCGGGGCACACCCCACGTTCATGGCAGGGGAGGCACTGCAACACGCCAACTTCGTCATCAGGGGCGAGGGGGAGAGGGCGCTCCTGCAACTTGTGGAGTCGCTTAAGAACGGAACTCCCACCCTGGATTCAATCAACGGGCTGTCCTACAGGGATAAGGCCGGCAACGATATCCACAATCCGCCGTCGGAGTTTGTCGCAGACCTTGACTCGCTGCCCGACCCCGACTATACACTCGTGCATGGCTGGAGGAACTCCAACATCCACCCCATTGCCACCTCACGGGGGTGTGCCTTTAACTGTCGCTTCTGCCTGGTGAGTCCCATGTTTGGCAGGAAATACCGATTTCGCTCTGTTGAAAGGGTGGTCAATGAGCTCAGGCGCATAGCATCAGTATCAAGGTCTCCGTTGTTTTTCGTTGACGACAACTTTGCCGCCAACAAGAAACGAACCAAGGAGATACTACGCCACATGATCGCCGAGGGCATAAAGCCACGATGGTCTGCAATGGTTCGTCCTGACATATACAGGGACGAGGAACTCCTGGGTCTGCTGGCCAGATCGGGGAAGTTTACCGCCTCCATCGGCTTTGAGTCAACAAGCGCCCAAGCCCTCAAGGACTACAACAAGCACCAGAAGGTCGATGATAACGTAAGATGCGTTACCGCCCTCAAGGCGCACGGCATAAAGATACATGGCATGTTTGTCTTTGGCGCCGACACCGACACCGTCGAAACGATCAGTGAGTCTGCCGAGTTTTCCATGGACAGCGGGCTTGATTCGGTGCAGTTTATGATCCTGACCCCCCTGCCCGGAACCGCATTGTATGAAGATTTTAAGGCAACACAAAGGCTCCTGCACTCCGATTGGTCCAAGTACGACATCAACCACGTCGTCTACAAAACGGCCACCATCAAGCCCCAGCACCTGCAGGTGGGGACCATAAAGGCAATGGAGAGGTTCTACTCTCTAAAACACTTCTGGCGACACATGAAGTCCCTTGACCTGTTCTATGCCGCATTTGGTCTGTACAGCAGGCGGATGGTCAAAAAGGCCCTCAAAGATATCCGAGGCTATGCCGATTCCCTGAACCAATAGCGTTGATATGCCGGTTTTTGCATTTGCCGGTTATGGTACACAGAAACTGATAAGCACATGGACAGAAGTTTTTATATAAAACTTAGGAATAAGCATAATGGGGTCAAGGGGACTGGTCCCCTTGCGGGGGGGGCTGAGGGCATAGGTGTTAAGCTAAGAATGCAATCCTGCCAATAAAGCCATTCTTTGTGGAGAATCCCTCCTCTAACCACTGTAGGTGTTAAGCTAAAAAAAAACTTCAAAAAAACA
>NZ_JABXWD010000261.1 GCF_019173545.1 Candidatus Magnetobacterium casense
CCCTTCTTTCTTCTGCCTTTTCCTTCAGGAGATGAATTGAAACATGTATCGATATTAGGCTCGACTGGCTCAATTGGTAAGAGTGCGCTGTCGTTTATTGGCAAACACCGGGATCGTTTCAGGGTAGTCGGACTTACGGCCAACCGAAGCATAGAGACGCTCAAGCAACAGATACTGGAGTTCAGGCCGGAGGTCGTGGCAGTTGCGCAACACGACGCAGCGCAAACGCTCTCCCGGTGGGCTGCCCGGACGCCGGATGCGGCCTCTGTGCAGGTGCTGTCCGGAGAGGGGGGGTGTTGCGATGTGGCCGCATACTCGAATGCGGAGTTCGTGCTCTCTGCCATAGTGGGTTCGTCGGGGCTTCGGCCAACGCTTGCCGCCATCAGGGCCGGTAAGCACATCGGCCTGGCCAACAAGGAAACCCTCGTGATGGCCGGAGACATCGTCATGGCCGAGGTAAAACGACACAACGTCAACCTCTTCCCCGTTGACAGCGAACACAGCGCCATATTTCAATGCCTGGAGGGCTACAACGTCAAAGACGTCAGGCGACTGCTTCTGACGGCATCGGGGGGACCGTTCTTTGGAAAGACCACACTGGAACTCGAAGACGTCTCAGCCGAAGATGCCCTCAAACACCCCAGTTGGTCAATGGGCAGCAAGATAACCGTGGACTCGGCAACGCTCATGAACAAGGGCCTGGAGGTCATAGAGGCACACCACCTGTTTGGCTTCGACCACGACCGCATAGACGTCCTGGTGCATCCCCAGAGCATCGTACACTCCATGGTGGAGTTTAACGACGGGGCGTTGTTGGCGCAGTTGTCGCTGCCCGATATGAGGGGGCCAATCGCCTATGCCCTGTCCTATCCGGAGAGGATGCCGGGTGCGATAAACCGCTGCCGCCTTGAGGAAATTCGGTCGCTGACCTTTCATCCCCCCTGCCTGGAGACCTTCCCGTGTCTGTCCTATGCCTACAGTGCCCTGAGAGAGGGCGGGACGATGCCCGCAGCAATGAATGCAGCAAACGAAGAAGTGGTAGCGCTGTTTCTGGCCGGTGCGATACGCTTTAACCAGATACCAGCAATTATAAACGAAGTGATGTCAAAACACAAGAACGTCCGGTGCGACGACCTCGAGGCCATCTTTGAAGTGGACAGGTGGGCACGGTCAACCGTAGCGGACATTACAAGGGAGGCAAGAAAATGACGGCGGTTTATGCGATATTGTTAATAGGAATACTGATTTTTGTTCACGAACTGGGACACTTTATCTTTGCCAAGCTGGTGGGGATAAAGGTGTTGAAGTTTTCCCTGGGGCTTGGGCCGGCCATTATCAGCCGCAAGTACGGGGAAACCACGTATCAGTTGTCGGCCTTTCCCATAGGCGGGTTTGTGAAGATGCACGGCGAAGACCAGGAGCCGGACTCCACGGAGCTGGAGGAGCCGGAGCGTTCGTTTGCGGCACAGTCCATATTTAAACGCTTTCTGGTGGTCAGTGCCGGGTCGGTGTTTAACCTGCTTTTTGCGGCATTGCTGTTTTGCATAGTGCTGATGACAGGCATACCAAAGCTCAAGGCCGTCATAGGCGAAGTGCTGCCGGATTCTCCGGCCCAGGCAGCCGGTATGATGAAGGGCGATATAGTAACCGCCATCGACGGAGAACCACTCAAAAACTGGGACAAGTTGACCGGGATAATCCACGACAGCGCCGGCAAGTCGCTGGCCGTCTCCATACGCAGGGGCACGGAGGACATCGTTATCCACATCACGCCAAAACGAGATACCGCCAAGGACATCTTTGGGCAGGACATACAGGTCGGTCTGGTAGGCATTAAGCCAAGCGGGGATTCCGAAATCGAACGCTACGGGCTGTTTCAGGGCATCTACCAGGGCTTTGCCAGGACGTGGGATGTCATCGCTCTGACTCTCCTGTCGGTCGTGAAGCTGATCCAGAGGGTGGTGCCTGCCGATACCATCGGTGGCCCTATAATGATCTTTCAGTTGGCCGGTAAACAGGCAACATCGGGGGTTATTCATTTTCTGACATTTATGGCTGTAATCAGTATCAACCTTGGGGTGTTTAATCTGTTCCCGATCCCCATACTGGACGGAGGTCACATAGTGTATCTTGCAATTGAGGGGATCAGGAAAAAACCCCTGAGTGCTCAGGCAATGGCAATGACGCAGAAGGTGGGGCTTGCCTTTTTGTTGCTCCTGATGGTCTTTGCCGTGTATAATGACGTTCTGAGGCTGTTAGGCAAATCCCCGATGCCGTACTGAGCACGCACCCATGCCTGACACCTTAGACATAAAGGTCTACTACGAGGATACCGACTGTGGCGGGGTCGTGTACTATGGCAAGTACCTTGGCTATCTGGAGCGAGCTCGGACAGAGTTCCTGCAACAACGCGGCATTGCCCTGACAACACTGATGCAGGAGGGGTTGCAGTTTGTGGTCGTTCACGTGGATATCCGCTATCACAGCCCCGCCAGATACGCCGATATCATATCCATCCACTCGGAGATTCATGGGGTCAGCTTTGCCTCGATCATCTTTAAACACCGGATAGTCAAAAAGGACACCGAGGCGTTGATTGCCGTCTCAAAGGTAAAGCTCGCCTGCGTGGGCAAGGGGCTCAAGCCGGAGCGCATGAGCAATGAGTTGATTGCGTGCCTGAGTGCATCGTAGCAGTAGCACCATTGGGCGTGTCATAATACATGATATAATCATAATATTAATTGAAGAGAAAAGTTCAGAAGTATTTTCAGAGCCTTATGTCGCCTTGACCTTTCAACCAGAATAAATTCACCGTGATATTTATCTGCCCCCTGTGGCAAAGATTGACGATGTTATGTTACATTTGAAGATGTTCTTGTATAGCAAGGTAAAGCTCAAGGAGCTTCTGACGGTGTTTTCAAAGGCCATGGACTATGTCGATATCGCCTTGTCCAACCACCACCTGCGGGTGGCATGTATAGCGGACGACATTGCCACTGCCTACAATATGTCACGACAGCAGCGGATGAATATCTTTCTTGCAGCCGTGCTTCACGACATAGGGGTGTTTTCTCTAAAGGAAAAACTGGAGCTGACACACTATGAACTCAGCAGCAATCCCCACGTACATGCGGAAAACGGCTACCTCCTCATAAGGGATTTCAAGATATTTGCCGACGTTGCCGACATCATAAGATACCACCATGTGCCATGGGACAGGGGTAAGGGACAGTCGTTCAGAGGGACGGAGGTTCCACTTGGGGCGCACATCATTCATCTGGCCGACAGGGTCGAAATCCTTATAAACAAGGAACTGGAAATACTAGGGCAGAAGGACGCCATATCAAGGTCAATACGGTTAAAGAGTGACTCGTTGTTTATGCCTGACATGGTGGAGGCCTTTGCGGAGGTTGCCTCAAAGGAGTGCTTCTGGTTTGACGTATCCACCCCGGAGATAGATAAGACCATAGAGCTGAAGGGGCTAATGTCTGACATAGACTTAGACGTCTCCGAGCTTGCCAGTATATCCAAATTATACAGCCATATCATTGATTTTCGGAGCAGATTTACCGCCATGCACTCGGCGGGGGTCAGTGCGGTGTCAAGTCTGTTGGCGCAACTGGTGGGTTTTTCGGCAGTTGAGTGCCAGATGATGTCAATAGCCGGTCATCTGCATGACATCGGCAAGCTCTCCGTGCCAACCGAACTGCTGGAAAAACCCGGTAAACTTACCGTTGAAGAGTTCAACGTGATGAAACGCCACGCCTATCAATCCTATCGGATACTGGGCGCTATAAAGAACATGGAGACCATTAACGCCTGGGCATCCTTTCACCACGAGCGTATAGATGGCGCCGGTTATCCCTTTCACCTCCTGGGCAGGGACATCCCCATCGGGTCGAGGATCATGGCCGTAAGCGACGTCTTCACCGCCGTAACGGAGGACAGACCCTACCGCAAGGGGATGAGCGTGGAAGAGGCGTTGAGGTTGCTCCAGGGGCTGGCCGCTCAAAATGCCCTCGACAGTGACATCGTAAGCATCGCGCTATCCTACATCGGGGAACTCAATGACGTGCGAACGGCACTTCAAGCCAAGGCAGGCAACGACTACTGCAGCCTGAGATTGACTACGGCGTGACAGGTATTAGCAACGTAAGGATCGGAAGGCTCGCACTGGGCGAAAGACCGGCCATCGCCGTAGCACTCACCAACAGGGACGTTGAAACATTGGAGACGCTCTACGGGGCCGACCTCATGGAGCTGCGCATTGACATGTTTGACTGTCCCATCGGCGAACGGGCCGCCGGCAATACCGTCATCAGGGATACGTTTGTGAGGGCACGGCAGCGGTTTGACACACCAATCATTGCCACCTGCCGTTCAACGGCGGAGGGCGGCTTCAGGCAGCTTCAGGAGGACGTCAGGTTTGAAGTCATCAGCAGCGTAACGCCACTGGCCGATGCCGTGGATATAGAGATAAATTCCCCCATTGCCCACAGGGTCATCGACCTGGTAAGACAGGCCGGCAAAATGGTTATTGCATCCTACCACAACTTTCAACAGACCCCGCCAATCGAAGAACTAACTGCTATCATCAGCAGGTGCAAGGAGGCTGGTGCGCACATTACAAAGATAGCCACAATGGCCAACTCCCAAGGCGACCTTCAAACCATGGCGCTGCTGACGCTCAACCATCAAACCGCAGACATCGTTACCATCTCCATGGGCAGGCTCGGGATGGCATCCAGGGTGTTTTTACCCCTGATCGGTTCGCTCTTTACCTTTGCCAGCATAGAGACGGTTTCGGCCCCAGGGCAGATGTCAATTCAGCAAGTGAGCAAATTTCTGCGCTAATGGCAGGCCTTTTTCATTTCAGACGATTACGTTCCATATGAGGTGTGGTGTTTTAACACCACACCTCATATGGAACGTAATCGTCTGAAATGAAACAGGCCTGCCATTAGCGCAGAAATTTGCTCACTTGCTGAATTGACATCTGCCCTGGGG
>NZ_JABXWD010000262.1 GCF_019173545.1 Candidatus Magnetobacterium casense
TTTTTGAAAATGGATTCCCGTTTTCACGGGAATGACAAGAAATGGTATTTTGCGCCCATCTGTGTCATTCCTGCGTAAGCAGGAATCCAGAAAGTGCGAAACCATAGAAACATAACATACCTCTTTAGAATGCAACTTAGTATTATTTGCACACTTAAATTGACAAGAGCCCTTTTATACTCATGAGGGTGTTGAAGACATTTTCGGTATATGCAGTTGTGGGATTGTTGTAGTACGTGGGGTAGAGGAGGTTGTCGTTTGCCTTAATAATGCCCTGCGACAGGGCCAGTTCATAGAGTCGGGTGTGGGGTTCGATCCGCAGGGTGTTAAACTCAAAGTGTACGCGGTTGCCCATCTGTGCCTTGGCTTTCAGGAAAAAGGCTATCGTAGAGATGAAGTTATCAAAGCTCTGCCCCGGGGGATTCTTAAAAAAGTTGTAACCAATTTCCACCCCGTCCAGCCCCCTGACGATACCATAGGCCCTGAGGATGTCTCTCATCGTGATGTTCTTTCCAAGCCGACGCAGACAGTGCTCGGAGAAACCATCCGGTGAAAATATTATATTGCTGCAACCCGCCCTGACAACAAGTTCAAGGAACTGCCGTGTCAGGTGCTTTTCGCTAAACCACGCCGACCACTTAACCGTAAGTTGTCTGCGCAGTAGCTCGTTGCAGATATCCTCGGCGTGTTGCTGCGGGACGTTGAATATGGAGTCAACAAACGTAAACCGTCTCACACCAGAGTCCTCAACCAACCCCTGTATGTCGTCCACCACCCTGCGGGGAGAACGCAGACGCATCTTTTTGCCATTTAAAAAGCCATAGACACAGTAGATGCACCCCATGCCGCAACCCCGCTTTGTTTCCACCCCTATGGTGCCCTCCCCGTATCGCTCCACCGACATCCCGGAGCGCCGAGGCAGTGGCAGGGCGTCAAAGTCCGGCGCAACCCCACCGAAGGAATAGCACACCTGTCCGTCCCTTCTGTAAAAGACGTTGGGTACCACCGAGGGGTCATCGAAATTATCCAGGAGCAGCGGCAGGACGGACTCTCCCTCTAAAAAGACGCCGTAGTCGATCCTTGGTTCGTCCTCCATGATCTGTCTGGCGAAGATGGAAAATCCCGCCCCACCTGCTATGATTCTGGCTCCGGGGGTTGTGGCTATTATGACGTCCAGTGTTTCCTTTATATATGCGTAGTAGAAAACGCCCTCCGACTTATTGGTAGAGTCTATGTTCCTGATTGAAATGCCCACCACATCCGGAGAAAATTGCCGGAGTATATCTCTGAGGCTATCCCATGGGGCGTGGTAGAGGTTTGTGTCAAAGGTCATCACCTCGTGTCCGGTCAGTGAGGCCTTGAGGCAGGCCAGAGACAGCGGAAAGATAGCCCTCCGCGGGTGTTCACCCCTGTCAGCACCACCCAGGTATGATTGGACCAAAAGGACTTTCATCGGAGTTTCTTTAAATATAGCACTTTAAGATTGCAACAGGGTTGGCGCTGAAATCGCTGTTGCTTACAAGACCTCCGTGAACTTGAACATATCCGTCCCACACGCCGGACAGATATTGGGTGCCCTCTCCCCCCTGTGTGTATAGCCACATCGGGTACAGGTGTGATATTTCTCAACAGGGATATCCATGCCATCGGTTAATTTATCAAGCGCCTCAGACAGCATGGCATGGTGAACCCTCTCTGCCTCCATGGCGGCACTGACCGCAGTATAGGCCCTCTTGGAGCTATTAGTCCCTGAGGCCTCCAGGTAGGCGGGATATATTTGGGTGAATTCTTCCTTTTCGCGCTCTATCGCACTGACGATGTTTGCCCTGGTATTGCCCAACTCATTGGAGGCGATGAGCATGTTCTTTGCGTGTATAAATTCCGATTCACTCAGTGCCCTGAATAATTTTTCCATGCCGAGCAGGCCATGGTTTCCGGCTATTTCGGCGTAGAGGAGGTACTTTCTGTGCGCCTGAGATTCCCCCGAAAATGCCGCCATCAATCCCTCAAGTATTTCTCTGTCGGCGCCATCCTTGTCATATACGGGGGTGGTCCTCTCAAAGAATATATCCGTTACCTCCGGTGACCACTTGCCATGCTTGTAGACCATCTTAAAGGTGTGATGAACATTAGTCTTCAGGCACGTGTTCTCAATAGGATCAAGCCTTGACCCTGCACCACCCGTAACAATTACCCGATAGCCGTCAATCTTATAATCAAAGGCCGAGTGTACGTGTCCACAAAATATCAGCCTTATGCTCTCTCTATATTCATTGGTTGCCCGCTTGAGCTTATCCCACTCCTCTGCGGCGATGTTGTTTTGTATGAAGGGATTGGGCGGAGGGATGTGAAACATGACAAAGACATTGTCACCGGCATGTTCCCGCAAGGTTGATTCGATAAACTGTATGGTGGCATCTGTGAAGTATCTCCGTGAATTGTCTGCTATCAGCAACAGGGCATTGGGGGCCTTGATGAAATAATCCTTTCTGCCCAGGAAGCGGTCATACTCCTTTACATCGTGATTTCCGGCTACACAGAACACGGGCGTCTTGGCATTGGCGTTGACAATATCTATAAATTGTCTGAAGTACTTCTCCGTCCCAACGGGGACCAGGTCGCCCAACACAACAGCAAGGTCTGCCTCCATACGCAGTATCTCTTCAAAGACCACTACGTTTTTTGTATTGTAACCATCGCATCCCGGGTCTCCACACACTAGGAAAGAAGAGAGCTCCGTCTGCAGGAAAATGTTATCTTCGATCTTTTGTATCATAAGGGGTCGTGTGTTGCTGTCATGTATTGCTGTGGGGGTGGCCAACCGTTCCCCTGTGAGGGGAGTATTGCCTCACCGACTGACAATTATTAAATGGCGGGGCGGACGGGGCTCGAACCCGCGACCTCTGACGTGACAGGCCAGCGTTCTAACCGGCTGAACTACCGCCCCACTGCTAATCTCTCTCGTTTGCCATATTATTCCACGGCTAACGCATGTAACTTATGGTAGGCGGAACAGGGCTTGAACCTGTGACCCCAGCCTTGTAAGGGCTGTGCTCTCCCAACTGAGCTACCCGCCCACTGCATAAACTACGGAGTTATTATTACATATATTTTTGGGTTTGTCAAGCAAAATTTAATTGACCCCACGGTAAATTTGTTCTCCGTCATAAATGCTACAAAAAAGAAAAAGGAGGGCGGCTCTGCCCCCTCCTCAGACCTCCCCTGCAAGGGGTCACGGACCCCTTGACCCCATACTGCGCAGCCTTGATTTTTAAACACAAGCTAAACTATCAACATCTTAACCACTGTGCCAAGCCCCTCTTCACTCTCTATCTTCAGTTGCCAGCCGTGGGCCTTGACTATGTGCTTAACGATGGCCAGCCCCAGACCGGTTCCACCGAGTTGTCGCGATCGTGAGGGGTCTACCCTGAAAAACCTCTCACCAAGCCTGGACAAGAAGCGCCTGGCAATCCCAACGCCGGTATCCCGCACAAATAGGTACACGTCGCCGTTATTATCCCTGTTGGTGCCAATCTCTATGCCGCCACTTTGGGTGAACTTGATGGAGTATGACTATACCGATCAGGTCATTGCCTCTGTAAAATGGAGACATCCTCACTCGCACATACCTCTCCACCGGGTAGTCCAGAAAGACCTCGGCAAGCTCACCACTGTCAAGCTGCTTCACCCGCTCAAGCATTGTCAGCAGCTCCAGGCTCCGTATCACCTCCATCAACGACCGGTTTTTGAACGTCCCGCTACAGCGGAACAACTCAAATGCCTTGTCGTTTAAGAATACGACCTCATGCTTGTTATCAAGTATAAGCAGCGCATCGGGGATACTCTGGATTATGGCGTCAAGCCGTGCACGCTCCTCCTCGGTCTGCCTGAACTTCTCCATAAGGTTTCTGGTGATATCATTTAACGCCGTATAGGCCTCGGCAAGGTCGGGATAGCCCGAAAAAAAATATCGCAGAGGAAAAACACCACGCAACACCATCTCGGAAAACTCTCTGGTCTCCTTGAGGAATCTCGTCCTCTGTCTGTAATGCCTCACAAAGAAAGACACAATAACAATATCCCATAAGACCGACAGACCAACAAACACATACGTAACATGCAGGGAAAACTCTCCGGAATTGCCCTGCTCTGCCGCCCCGCCTCTTGTCAGCATGGTGACACTGATATGAAAGGCCACAACCGACAGCGCCATCATGACATTGACCGCTACTGTCCACCTTATGAGTTGTCTCCGGTTCACAGATTGTCCTCAAAGTAGTATCCGATTCCCCGGCGCGTCTTGATATACACGGGTCTTGCCGGGTCATCTTCTATTTGCTCGCGCAGTCTTCTGATATGGACATCCACCGTGCGCGGCTCCACGTAGGCCTCATCCCGCCAGACGGCATCCAGGAGCATGTCCCGTGTCAAAACCCTCCCACGTCTCTGCATCAGGTAGTGCAGGAGTCTGAACTCCGTTGCGCTAAGGTTAACGCTCACCCCCTTCTTGCTGACCATATACGTCTGTGCATCCAGCTCTATGTCACCGGCCCTGAGGATGTTTTGGGGTGCCGTAGTTACCTGACCTGTCCGCCTGAGCACTGCCTTTACCCTGGCCAGCAGCTCCTTGTTGCTTAAGGGTTTGGTTATATAGTCGTCTGCACCCATCTCAAGGCCAAGCACCTTATCGACCTCGTCACTCTTTGCCGTCAGCATTATGATTGGGATCGAGGCCGTCTGCTCCGTGCCCTTGAGCATCCTGCACAGCTCCATCCCCTGGATGCCGGGAAGCATCAGGTCTAAGAGGATTAAATCAAATCCGGCGCCCTTTATCTTCTTCAGTGCGTCCTCGCCATCATAAGAACACTCTACGTCAAACCCCTCCTTCTTTAAGTTGTAGGAGAGCAGCTCCACGATATCCCGCTCGTCATCGACTACGATAATCCTCTTCTTCATAACATTAATTATAACCGATTCTGCTTTGATTAATCACACATGGTTAAAT
>NZ_JABXWD010000263.1 GCF_019173545.1 Candidatus Magnetobacterium casense
GGGCGGCTCCGCCCCCCTTCAGAACCCCCCGCAAGGGGACCAGTCCCCTTGACCCCATTATTTCACACTCAAATATCATGCCTGAAAAAACCTGCGTCATTTCAGTATACAATAGTATCCTCTTTAAAAAACAGGGTAAATTTTATTCCGCGGTTAAAAGGCATGGATTCCTGCTTTCGCAGGAATGACAGTTACATGCGTTTTCCAAGTGTGTCATTCCTGGCTTGACCAGGAATCCAAGATGCATAAAAGTATAGTTACCATGAAATATATAAAGAAGATAGCAAAAAAAGGCTATATACACTTGCTCTATGGCATTTTAAATGGTTGTGGAATGAATGTCAGGATGAAGATGGACAGGGAGACCAAGGCGGTCTTTTTCCTTGACGGCTGAAGGGGGATGTCGCTAAAGAGCACCGGCGGATGATGTATCCCAAGTATGAGCAACAACAACGCCCAGGTCAACCAACCAGTCCAGAGCCAGATGCCTGATACGCTCAACACCACGAGCAACGCCCGGGACACCCAGGTGTGTATATCCTTTTCAATGGCATAGACGATGTGTCCGCCATCCAGTTGCCCAATTGGCAACAGGTTCAATGACGTGACAAGAAACCCTATCCAACCGGCAAACGCAATCGGACTCAATAGTATGTCAAACCCCTCCGGGGGCGTCCCTACAATAATCTTTGTCAACAGGTAAAACAACAACGAATCACCCAGCTCAAAGGCCAAGCCATCGGTTACCTCCACCACGTCGGAGTAAAACAACCCAAACACAACCGCCACCAACGACACAAGAAAACCGGCTATCGGCCCGGAGGCCCCTATGTCTATCAGGGCAGTGCGTGTGGTTATGGGCGACTTCATCTTGATAAATGCCCCGAAGGTGCCAAAGATGGATGGTCCGGGTATAAAGTACGGCAACGTGGCTATCGTGTCATGGCTGATGGATGCCATGTAGTGTGCCAGCTCATGTGCCAGCAGTATGGAGAGGAGTGTCATGGCAAAGGGTAAGCCCTCATATATCCTGCCGGGGTCATCGAGGGGATTGATCCCCTTCTGCAGTGCGCCCGCTATGAGCGTAGAGACAAACGTCAGTAAAAAGAGGATTACGTGCATGGCAGTCAGCTTCCTCAGCACGTTGTTTACGACAAATGCCAGACTATGCATACAAGTAACGCCTACGCCAGACATCCAACCAGGTCGTATTGCAGGGCAGAGGTTATCTCAACGTCTGCAAAGTCGTCCACCTTTGCGGGCGACTGTCCCCGTATGAGCACACTGCCATCGATCTCAGGGGCATGGCAGTACAGACGGGCTATGGTCAGTTCGGCTGTGGTCTCATCTATAAGCGCCCTAAAGCGTCTGCCAACGTACCGGGCGTTTCGCTCGTAGGATATCTGCCCCTGCATGGACATCAGCTCATCCAGTCTTTTTTTCTTGATGCGTTCAGATACTTTATCCGGCAACTGGTAAGCCGCCGTGCCCTCCTCATCGGAATAGGCAAAGACCCCCAGACAGTCAAACCCCACCTCACCGACAAAGGCCTTGAGGCCGTTAAAATCCTCCTGCGTCTCTCCGGGATATCCAACGATAAAGGTCGTCCTCAGCGCCACGTCAGGGATGTCTCGCCTCAACCTCCGTAGCAGGTCGGCATAGTATCTCCTGCCTCCGGCACGGCCCATCGCACGCAACACCTTGTCCTCTGAGTGCTGCAACGGAATGTCGAGGTACTTACAGACCTTGTCCTGAGCGCTTATGACCTCAAGGAGGGCGTCACTGAGCGATGTGGGATAAAGGTACAGCAACCGTATCCAGAAATCCCCGCTTATGGCGGCAATGTCACAGATAAGATGCGGCAGGTCATATCCGATGTCCTTGCCATAGTAGGTGAGGTCCTGCGCAACGAGGATCAACTCCTTCTTACCGGCCTTTACACAGGCCTCGGCCTCCGCTATGACGGCGGCGGCGGGGACGCTCCTGAACCCACCCCTGATGGCAGGGATCACGCAGTAACCACACGGGCGATTACACCCCTCGGCTATCTTTATGTAGGCATACAGCCCCCCGCCTGTCATCCCCGACGGGATAGTATGGGATGCAAATTGAGCCATGGGTCGCTGACCCCCAGGGGCAGGTCTGACACCAGGGCTTAGTGTGTCCTTGCAGTAGCGCACGATCTCAGCGGTCTTGTCAACCCCCCAGATGGCATCGATCTCCGGCAGCTCCTTTACCAGTTCGTCCTTGTAACGCTGGCTGAGACAGCCAAAGACCACCAGCTTCCTATCCGCCCCCTTGTGTTGCGCCAGGGTGATGACCTCGTTGATGGACTCCTCCTTGGCATCGTTGATAAAGCCGCACGTGTTGACCAGGATTATGCCCGCATCCTCAACCGAATCGGTGTTGTATATGCCCTCTCTGTGCAGGGCCCTCAGCAGGTGCTCCGAATCAACCTGATTCTTGGGACACCCAAGGGTTACCAGTGTGACGTAAGGCATTTGTGTGTGGGTTGTCAATTCCCCCCGCCGTCATCCCCGACAGTGAGCTTGTCCTCCACGACACAATCGACAGGGGGAAGTTCATCGACGTAATCCGCCGGGTTGAGGATATCAACAGGGGTGGTTTCACGCATACGCCGCTTCAGGCGAAAGATATGCAGGACTATAAAAAACGACAAGACAGCGGCTATCACGGAGACAAACAATGACCCCCAGATAAAAGGCATCAGCAACACACCAAAGACACCCATCACGTTTGATAGCGTAAGGTTACTAAAATCAATCGTAATGTTGGCTGCCTCCATCCCCATGAGCTTCATCCCCACCCAAATGCAAAACGTAGAGATCGGAACAACGGTAAAGGGGTTGTTAATATAGGCCGCCGTCAATATCGCCACCTTGTTTAATTTAAACGCCATAGCCAGGATAATGACCAACACCGTATGTAACCCCACCCAGGGGGAGAAGGCTATAAGTGTTCCAATCCCAAAAGATACTGCTACCTTCATGGGCGAATCCTTTATCCCCATGAACTCCTTGAGTTTTGCCTTAATTCTTGAAGTGCTCATACCCACACCTTATCAACTCCCGCTCTTTCTTGTATGTGTCTATAAAGACGAACCCGCTTTCAGTGATCTCCCCGATGCACCGACACCCTGGCACTGACTCAGGTGAGGTAAAGAGGTATTGGTAGTCCTCCCCCCCGCACAGTGCCAACATGGTTGGATTGAGTTCCAGAAATGCCGCCGCCTCAGTCATTGCAGGCGACTGCGGGAGATTTGCCTCATACACCCTGGCCCCAACGCCACTGTGTTCACACAACCTGCGCAGGTCTATCGACAGGCCGTCGCTGATATCCATCATTGCGTTGACCCTCTCTGTGCCCACCGGGGCGCTGACAACAGGCATCAGGTGTCTGCGCAACAGCGGCTCCATAACATGCCACGCAAGTGGGGTATTTATCGTTTCTGTCTGTTCTATGGCCACCGGTCTGTTAATCCTCCGTAGCAGGTGCAATCCGCAGGCCGAATCCCCAAGGTTGCCCGTAACATATATTCTGTCTCCGACCACTGCCCCACTTCTGAGGGCAGGGCTTTGGGCAAACCCAATAAGCGTTGCCGATAAATTAATTCCGCCTCCAGAGGATGTGATATCCCCTCCAATCAACTCCACCGCATAGGTCTCCAAGGCACTTTCAACACCGTCGAAAAATCCGGCGATGAAACCATCTGTCTCAGCCATCCTAGCGGCAGGGATGCTCATTGTCAGCAACATGTATGCCGGTCTGCCGGCCATCGCATAGATATCGCTGACGTTGACCGACACCAGCTTGTGGCCAACCTGAAAGGGCGTTACAAAGGCCATGTCAAAATGAACACCCTCGGCCATGGCATCGGTCGTCAACAGGACATGTTTGCCACCAACCCTCAGCACTGCGGCATCGTCGCCTATTCCAACCATCAGAATTGGCAGCTCCTGCCGCCCACCATCGGATAGCCTGCCGCCCCTGCCGTCGGGTTGTTTTCTTGTAAAACGCTGTCGTATGTGCTCTATGAGGGCGAGTTCACCATCAATCCTCAACGGGTTTTGATTGCTCAACGGTGCGTTTCCTCTTTATTGGCCTCTTAAGTGCCGTTTCCAGGACGTTGTCCATCGTTTCGACAAAGATGAAGTCCATGTCTTTTTTGATGTACTTTGGCAGTTCGTCGAAGTCTTTTTCGTTGCGTTTTGGCACTATGATCCTGTTTATGCCCATGCGTTTTGCAGCGAGTGTTTTTTCTTTGAGTCCGCCAATGGGCAGTACAGTTCCCCTGAGGGTCACCTCGCCGGTCATGGCGATGTTCTTGCTTACGGGGATGCCGGTCAGTGCGGATGCAATCGCTGTGGTGATCGTGATCCCAGCCGAGGGGCCATCCTTGGGGATGGCGCCGGCGGGTACGTGTATGTGGATGTCTCGCTTGGAGAACTCGTCGTCGTCTATTTTCAGGTCTTTTGCCCTGGACCTTACGTATGACAGGGCAGCATGTGCGGACTCCTTCATCACATCGCCAAGTTGTCCGGTGATGGTGAGATTGCCCTTGCCCTTCATCGTGATGGCCTCAACGTATATGATATCACCGCCGGTCTCTGTCCATGCCAGACCCGTGGAGACGCCAACCTCATCCTTTTTGATCTCTTCCTCCGGAAGAAATTTTGGAGCACCAAGGAACTTGATCAGGTTCTTGGGGGTTGCCGAAAATTTCTTGCCCTTACCTTCAGCAATCTGTCGTGCAACCTTGCGACACAGTTTCGCTATGGTACGTTCGAGATTTCTGACCCCGGCCTCACGCGTATACTGTGTGATCATCAGGTGCAGGGCGGGATCGGTCAGACGCAGCATGTCGGTTGTCAGGCCGTGCTCTTCAAACTGCTTGGGGATCAGATAGTTTTGCGCTATGCCCATCTTTTCCTCGGTCGTGTAGCCGGAGAGGTATATGATCTCCATTCTGTCCTTG
>NZ_JABXWD010000264.1 GCF_019173545.1 Candidatus Magnetobacterium casense
CTTTCGCAGGAATGACAGTTACAGGCGTTTTCCAAGTGTGTCATTCCTGGCTTGACCAGGAATCCCTGATGCATAAAAGCATAGTTACCATGAAATATAAAGAGGATACCATTTTTCTAACAAGAACAAAGGCAAAGGTTTTTCGTGTGGACAAGATAATTGAGGCTGGAAATGATCCTGAGAGAAAAGGTGCATTTAATTACGAAGGAAAAGACTATTTCCCTCCTATTGGAAAAATTTGGCGTGGAAAACCTGAGCAAATGGAAAAGCTAAAATTAGCAGAGCGTGTTATTAAGACGAATGAAGGTTTTGGATTTCGTTTTTTTATAGATGATTTCCCTATTATAGAGATTACAAACCTTTGGGAAGATACTGCCGGTAATATTAAAGATATGCGTTATGTTGTTGAAACCAATCCAAAAGTCATTCAACGTTGCCTCCTGATGTCCACCGATCCGGGCGACATCGTCCTTGACCCCACGTGCGGCAGCGGGACGACTGCATACGTTGCCGAGCAGTGGGGACGCCGCTGGATTACCATCGACACCTCCCGTGTTGCCCTCGCCCTTGCACGCACACGACTGATGTCTGCACGATATCCGTACTACTACCTGGCGGATACGCGGGAGGGAGTCGAAAAGGAAGCGGAGATCACCGGTAAGCCGTCCCTATCCGTGCCCAGTACCGAGGGGGATATCAAAAAGGGGTTCGTCTACAGGCGTGTCCCGCATATCACCCTGAAATCAATCGCCAATAATCCCGATATCAAGGAGGGCATGTCCCGGCAGGAGATTGACGCCGCTATCGCCCGACATGCGGATATGGAAATCCTCTACGACCAACCCTACGAGGACAAGAAACGCATCCGCGTTGCCGGCCCTTTTACCGTCGAGAGCCTATCACCCCACCGCATAATCAATCCAGACGATGAAGCCCCAACGTCTGAGACCCAAGGACGAAAGACCGACAGCAACGGACAGTTCGTAACCCTGATCATCGAAAACCTAAAAAAAGCAGGCGTGCAAAATACTAAACTAAATCAACGCCTTAGATTCGACCACCTTGCCTCATACGCCGGGATATGGATAAACGCATCAGGTACCTATACGGAGAATGACAAGAGCAGGCGTGTTGCTATAACAATCGGCCCGGAGCATGGCACCGTGGGGCCTGAGCTGGTGAAGGAGGCGGCAAAGGAGGCCGTTCAGGGATTGGGGTTTGATCTGCTGATAGTGTGTGGCTTTGCCTTTGACCCGCATGTCTACGAGGAAGTAAAGAGATATAGAAACTTAACCGTTCTCCCCGCTAAAATGAACCCGGACCTGACAATAGGAGGTGATCTGCTTAAAAAGACCGGCACAGGAAATCTCTTCATGGTCTTTGGTGAACCTGATATAGAGATCAAGACCGAAAATGGAAAGGTTATGGTGACAATAAAAGGCCTGGATATCTACGACCCCACAACCGGAGAGATCCGCAGCAACTCCACGGATGACATAGCGTGTTGGTTTATCGACACCAATTACAACGGCGAGAGCTTCTTTGTCCGTCACGCATACTTTACGGGTGCGGACAAACCATATGAGAGGCTTAAAAATGCCCTCCGCACAGATATAGACGAAGCCGCATGGTCAAGTGTTTACTCCACGGAAAGCCGTCCGTTTGAGAGACCGCAGACCGGCAAGATTGCCGTAAAGGTGATAAATCATTACGGAGATGAAGTGTTAAAGGTCTATGATATGCATCTTTCTGCCTTCATAACGATGCCCTCTCTGCGCATGTAACGGATACACAGCACTTTAATGGGGTCAAGGGGGCTGGCCCCCTTGCAGGGGAGGTCTGAGGAGGGGGCGGAGCCGCCCTCCTTCTTTTTTCTCGAGTTGTACCCGCCCCTGCCTGATGACCTTTAGCATTCCCCCTGCAACATCAACGATCGTGGATGGTAGCCCCCCGCTGGTGGTGCCGCCGTCTATTATGACGTCTATGCCGTGACCAAAGTACGCCAGAACCTCCGATGCCGTTGTGGGTGGTGGCATCCCGGATATATTGGCGCTGGTGGCCGTGATGGCAAAGGCAGCAGAGCGGGCAAGCTCCAAGGCAAAGGACTCAGCCGGCAAGCGAATGGCAACCTTGTCGTTTGCACCCACGATGTAGGGGGAGAGTCCGTCCACTGCCTCAAAGAGGACCGTCAGGGGGCCGGGCCAATGCTCCAACATCAGTTGTCTGTGCAACTCTGTTATGCCCCTGACAAGTGCATCGAGTTGATGCTGATGACCGATTATCAGCGGGAAGGGCTTGTTGGCGGGTCTGTTTTTGAGGTCGTAGAGGCGCCGGAGGGCATCGGCGTTGTCGTAGCGTACCCCCAGACCATAGAAGGTCTCCGTGGGATAGGCGACGACCTTGCCGGCGTTTAATGCCTCAATGGCCGCCCTGAGCGTCTCTCGGGGGTCGTTGTGGGCAAGGCTCAACTGCAACACAGAACATATCCGGATTCAACGACAGAGGTGTGGCAAACTGGCGGATTTATATTGACATCTCCTGGAGTTTTTTGGCCTCAAAGTGTGTGCTGAGAGTGTCGATGATCTCATCCATGTCGCCCTCAAGCACGAGTGCGAGCTTGTGTAGGGTCAGGCCGACGCGGTGGTCTGTTACACGATTCTGGGGGAAGTTGTATGTCCTGATACGTTCGCTCCTGTCGCCGGAGCCAACCTGTGACTTGCGAGTGTCGGCGCGTTGTCGTTCGGCCTTTTCGATCTCCATGTCGTAGAGCCTCGAGCGCAGGACCTTCATGGCCTTGATCTTGTTTTTCAACTGCGAACGCTCATCCTGACACTGGACGGTTACTCCGGTGGGGATGTGCACGATTCGGATGGCCGAGTACGTGGTGTTGACGCCCTGTCCGCCGGGACCCGAGGAACAGAAGGTGTCTATGCGGAGGTCCTTTTCGTCTATCTTGAGGTCTACCTCTTCGGCCTCAGGCAAGACGGCAACCGTGGAGGCGGAGGTGTGTATCCTCCCCGATGCTTCGGTCAGGGGCACGCGCTGAACCCTGTGCACGCCGCTTTCGTATTTGAGGCGACTGTAGGCCCCCCGGCCCGTAATGGAGGCCACGATCTCCTTGAGGCCGCCTATGCCCGTGGGGTTGGAGTCTATGACGTCAACCTTCCAGTGTCTGAGCTCGGCATAGCGCGTGTACATCCGAAACAGGTCGGTGACAAACAGTGCGGCCTCATCCCCGCCGGTACCGGCACGGATTTCTATCACCACGTTGCGCTCATCGCGTGGGTCCCTGGGGATGAGCATGGTCTTGAGGTTGTCTTCGATGACAGGCCTCTTGCCCTTGAGTTCCTCGAATTCCTCACGCGCAAGCTCCCTGAGGTCAACATCGGTTGTGGCCCTGATGATGTCCTCGGCATCTTCCATGTCGCAGAGCATCTTGCGGTACTCCTGTATCTTGTCAATGAGGGGTTTTAGCTCGCTGCTTTCCTTTGAGTAGCGGAGAAAATCCTTCTGAGAGCTTATGATACCGGGATCGGAGAGTTTCAGGGTTATTTCGTTGTACTTATCTTCTATGGTCTTGAGTTTCTCTATCATTTCTCAGCACCTGCCGTTGGAACTACCTCCATTAATGCCCTGAGGGCAACCTCTATTTGTTTTTCGTCGGGTTCTTTGGTTGTTATGTACTGGAGCATCAGGCCGGGTTGGATTAGGAGACGTACCAGCGGGTTTTTGCTCAACCGTGCCGATAGCTTCAGTATCTCATAGGACGTACCGGCTATCAACGGGATTAGGACAAGCCTCGAACCAAACTTCATGTAGAACGCCCACTCTTTGGGGATTACCGAAAAAATAAGCATACTCAGGATCATGACGATAAAGAGAAAACTCGTCCCACACCGCGGATGATACCGGCTGAAACTGCGCACTGCCTCCACTGCCATGCTGCCTCCGGCCTCATAGGCAAAGATGACCTTGTGCTCTGCCCCGTGATACTCAAAGACGCGCCTCATCTCCTTCCAGCACCCAACGGCAAAAACGTATGCCACAAAAAACACCACCCTTATCACGCCATCAACCATGTTAAACATCAGCGAACTCTCAGCCACGATAGGAAATACCAGCCCTATCAGTTTGGTCAGGTACAGCGGCAGGAACAGAAACAGTCCAATTCCCAGTAGCAGAGAAAACCCGATGGTCATCCCCATGGCGGTGGGACTGAGAGGCTCTTGTCCTTCCTCTTCGTAAGCCTTGTTGGCCGAATAGTCCAGCGCCTTGATGCCCAGCGCCACGGACTGAAACAGCGCTACAACCCCACGTACCAGCGGCAACTTAAGCACCTTTGGCAGCGGATTGAGGCGTTCGCTCTTTACATGTATAACGCCCTGTCTGTCCCTGACTGCCACAGACCACAGGGTGCCGGACTTCATCATCACGCCCTCTATTACTGCCTGTCCACCTACTTGCAAGGGGTTCATCGACCTTCTTGTCCTCTCTTACTTTGACTGTACATGAGCGTACTTTTTCCTGAATTTTTCGACCCTGCCCTCGGCATCCACTATCTTCTGCTTACCCGTGTAGAACGGGTGACACTTCGAGCATATGTCAACCGATATGACCGGCCTAACCGACTTGGTCGTAAAGACCTCTCCACATGCACAGTTGACCTTCGATTCCTTATAGTTTGGGTGTATCCCTTCTTTCAACGCATACCTCCTTTATAGGTTTTAGCTTTATTATAACATATGATTGGCAAATTATAAAGACAGCGAACTGCCTCATCTAAAATCTATACGAAACAATACCCGTTGCCTCACATAAAAATCTATACGAAATTATAATAAACCTCATATATAGCAGATTTCGATTGGGTTAAATACAAAATACGTGGCATACGGGGTCAAGGGGACTTCTTAGTGCCAGGGGCGGGTGCGACTTTCAGCCAGGGGTTGCCAACCCCCCCGCTGCGACAAGATTGCGGCTCGCCCC
>NZ_JABXWD010000265.1 GCF_019173545.1 Candidatus Magnetobacterium casense
CGGTAGGGAAGTTCACCACCTCCGCAGGCATTACGGTCAAGAGCAACCAACTCTACAGGCTCACCTACTACTACCGGTTTCTGGTAGTAGTAGGTGAGCCTGTAGAGTTGGTTGCTCTTGACCGTAATGCCTGCGGAGGTGGTGAACTTCCCTACCGCTGCCCCTGATCCTGTGCATTCTGCAAAGCCGCTGGTGGCGTTGGCTCCGGCGCCGGCGTTGCGTACCGTTGTGCCGGAGAGCTGACTCCAGCCTGTGAAGTCGCTTGCAAACGTACCATTGGTGAACATGTTCGTTTTGATGCCAAGCATCTTGTTTCTTAGACCTGTGGATAATCTTAATGCCATATTTCCTCCTTCTTACAATTCTTTCATAAAGATGTGGTTGCCAATTTGTTTGACAAATGCCATTCCTGGGCTATCTGCCCACTTGGGATTGGCAAGTTTGGGGTTGTAGTAGTGCGTTGCGGCTTTGACGGCAGGACAGGTTCGCAGGTTATGACAAAACTGATACGCCATATCTACCAAAGAATCGTGATTATATATCTCCAAAAGGGCTTTCTTGGCCTTCTCTAACACGTCAGAGTTGAAACAGCTAAACTGTTTCTTGCGTAATATAACCTCTTTGAGCGTGTTGCCGTATCGTTTTCTTTCATCATATACACGATTCATTATTACTTGAGCAACGGCCTCCATACCAAGCTCACCTTCTCCGCCAGCCTCAAGCAACATCGTTGTTGCCAATAACGATACCTCCGGAGACTGCAAGAACGCATCGTGCGTTTTGTGTGTCCAACAATTTTTCACATTTTCCTCCTGTATCCGTTGTTTATATCCCTGTACACTTGTGTCCTGGACTTCTTAAGCAGAGAGGCTATCTCCACAACAGGCAAGCCAACTACCAGCATGGAAGCAACTGCACGAAGATATAGACTATCTATTCGTTTGATTTTATCAATCCGCTCAACGTCAGACAGCACACACGCCTCTGACAGAACTTCCTTGTAATCTTTTGTTGCGATGTTGTCATCATACGCAATCAGCGCTGGCAACTCAGACGATACACACTCTTCTCCACTAAGGATTGCATCAAGATAAACGCAAGGCTCAGTGCATGTATCATACTTCTTGCAGCCTTCACACGATCTGGCTTTGATGCGATCATTAAAACGTGCCATGCTTATGTCTCCACTGTGTCACTGACATGCACCGTTATAGTTGTGCCACTGCGATTACTTACATAGTTGATTATACCGTTGCGTTGAAGCCAGCTTAACACGCTGCCTATTGTCTTTTTGGACGGCACACGCTCAATCCCACGCTCATAGTAAGATACTCCACGGGCTATGGTATCGTAACTTGTCAACAACATACATGACGTTAGCCATACCCCAACACCACGATTAACGGAAATCAATTTTTCTTCACGCGTCATGTTTTGACGCAGCCAGTAAAACACACGGTGATACACAGGCGGCATTTCCCAGGCAAGGCGCTCAAGGTCATCCATCTCTTAACCTCCTGACACCGTAACCATCGGCGCTGTATTCTTGCCCCAGGCGGCATGGTTATACTGGCCTGACTGCCCGTGCGCTCCCTGTACCGTTACGACGTACTGATACACACCATCCGCCTGATTTGCAATCCCGGCACCGACATCCGCAGCAGCAAAGGCATACCGTGTCTGCGTCACGTTGCGTATGACACCTCCGGCAAAGCCGGCACAAATGCCCTCTCTGCCACGCCAGAACACACACCGGCCCTGCATCTGACCGTCAAACACCCTCGACGCTTCGGCTACTGACTGCGTACCATAGACGGCTCCGCCTTTGTCCATGCTCAGGACCATCATCGGTGGCTCATTGCCTTGAAGGAAGTACACCGTTGAAGCCGTTGCAATATACAATCCGTCATCCACCGCAGCCAGCATCGTAACGTCAGACTCAAAAGGCAGGTAGTCAGAGCCGATCCGAAATAACTCATAGCTGTTTGGCAAGCTGTAGTAGACAACGTTGCCGGAGGCGATATACACTCGTCCTCGATAGAACTCAAGCAACTGTCCAGGCGGCGGCGGGTAGCAGTTAGCCGTTGCAAGGTTGCGGTAAAGCTCCGTTGCGCTGCCACGATAAACAAATATACCGGCAACGTTGCTAACCGTTGCGACATGAAACAACGTGCTTCCGTTGGGAGTGGTCAGCCAAATGTTAATGCCGTTGACACGAGGGTCTGTTGAAGCCGGATACGTAATGACAACACCGCCGCCGGCATCGACGTCAATGTGCACCGGCGGACAACTCCCGCTGACCTGGCCGCCTACGGCCTGGTACGTCAGGCAGACATGGTAACGGCCATACTTGAGATTGCCGGAGGTCGAACCGACAAACACACCAGATGGCGGCGCCAGACCCCACGTCCGGTCAAGGCCGTTTTGCACGCAGCCTGTTACGGCTCCGTCACTGTAGTACACCCTGTCCAGTAACGGCAGATACCACATCCGATGCAACGTTGCTATCCCGTTGCGCAACAGGCTGCCGGTACAGGATGCCATGTCAAACCGGTACAGTCCCGTCCCATGACGGTACAGGATGCACTCAGGCCCGCCGCCGATTGAGTGAATACCTGCACCGGACAGCAACCTCTTATATCCACGTCGTCGCCTGACCTGTCCGGTGTCGTCAATGACAACGTTGACCGCCTCCGTCAAATCACCAAGCTCCAGGCGCTCTGCAGAACGACGGTTGACAAGTCCTTTGAACGACTTAACAGAGATTGACTTTACAGGAGGTCTAGGCAACTAAGCCTCACTGACATCTTCATCTGAACTGACTTCATGAAATGCATCGGAGTATTCGTCGCCATCTCCGTCATCGTCTGATGCATTGTCTGACATCAGAACACGCTCTATTATCTTGACGGCTGACTTGAAATCTCCGGCTACATCCGTCCTGTCTTCATACTCAGACTCAACGAAATTGCCGTCTTTACCTCGCTTGGGAGGTGGCTCTTTCTTTACACAGTGGTAAATTATAAAACCACCGTTTGTCGCTCTAACAACCTTAACTCCTTTGTTATCATCCAACCACAAGTGTTTCACCTCCTGACTATAAACCGTACCCTCGTGACGTCATACGCATGTTGCCAAGGGGTAAGGTCTTGATTGATTTCTCCATTAACGCACTCATACGCAATCCAAACTCCTGCGCAAAACGTGCCTCATACATCTGCGACAAACCCGCATTAAAACCGTCTGAATCGGACTTGCTATACGCAAGATGACACATCCACTTGACAAGGCCATAGTGATAGCTTTCCGGTATCTCAGGCGTGTCATTGACATTGACCATATCATGCAACGGAAATCGCACTACCTCAAGTGATACGGTGTCGGCTGATACGGGTGTCGGAAAAAAACGGATTGACGTTACATCAACCAAATACCCTGAAGGTTGACCACTACTAAAACGCCAGTTCAGCAACGGCCCCGTTTGTCTGTCCATCTGATGACGCGCAAACTGTCTCAAAACATAATCACTGCTACCAAGAATTGCAGAAACAATACGCCGTATCTTGGAATGCAAAGGATACGTTGCAACATCGGCTACAACAGCAATCTGACATACATCGGGGGTAGTTGAGTCAAACAGCAACTCACTGCGTCTGCAAGCCTCAACCTCTGCCTCATTGGCATAACGCTTCAACTCCAAATCGCTCCAAAGTTGAGGCGATACGTTATCCTCAAGAAAGCTCACACGTGCAGCCACTATCAACTCTGAAAGCGTCATACGCTATCAAACATCAACCGGTACAGCCGTAAACGGATACAACGAACGAGGTGGTTCATCTTTGCAGATATCCACAATGGCATTACGCAGACACTCCACAAACCTCTCAGGAAGAGTTACCGGATGACCATACTTAATCTGCAGCACCTTCCCGTTAACAGAAATGGCCATCGAGTCCTCCTTCTGATTCGTTGCTCCGGGATGCACCGTGACAAGAAACATCCGTTCCTTTTGACCTTTGTCTCCAAGAGACATCAGCGTATCAGATGATACACCACTAATCTTAGAACTCATAAACATCTCCTCCTATGACAGCAACGCAGTGCTAAGGGCATAATACGTTATCGTTAGACCGGCAGCGTTAAGGTTCGTTGTACCGGCAGTAAACGTGTGCGTATCATCCGTTGTCACCGTGAAGTATCCAAGCGGGGCGTTATCTGCAGGCAATGACGGCCTGACGGGACTCCACTGCTTCGTATACTCATCAATGTCAAGACCCATCGTACATGTTACGTTACCGGAAGCGTCAACACTGACGAGATAGTCGTATGTTGTACCGGCGGGTTGCACGGGGCACGCTGTAAGGGCAATCGAGGCCGTGGCGGCCTTCGTAAACACCTTACCATTGATGCTGTAGTCTACATCTTTGACCGTCTTAACCGTTGCTGTCGCTCCGCCTACAGATGTAAATCCGCTATTGCCATACGTGCGATTGTTAAGAAGAATCAGAATATCAAATATATCCTGACTGCCGCTCATTCCTGAAATAGAACTGTTCATGTATCCTCCTATGACAACTCAGTGGCGGCTACCTCGGCAACTGCCATCGTCAGATGATTCTGGATTACTGCCGTGCTATAAGTCTTCCAGCCGGCCTTCATTACCTGACCGAGAACGTCTGACTTATCGGGAGCATCCGCATTGATTATCGTTACAGATACAGCCGTCATACCCTTAAGGGCAACCGTTGCACAACAATCCTGAGACAGATATATCAAAGGATAAACATCACTGTTTACACCTCCGGTAGTCACTGTGCCATTGGTGCTTGCAAGACCTCCGGCATCAGAATACGGTGCTATGGTTTCGCACTTTCTGGATTCCTGCTTACGCAGGAATGACACAGATGGGCACAAAATACCATTTCTTGTCATTCCCGTGAAAACGGGAATCCATTTTCAAAAACCGCATAAAAAGTCAGTT
>NZ_JABXWD010000266.1 GCF_019173545.1 Candidatus Magnetobacterium casense
TTTTTTGAAATTTTTTTTTAGCTTAACACCTACAGTGGTTAGAGGAGGGATTCTCCACAAAGAATGGCTTTATTGGCAGGATTGCATTCTTAGCTTAACACCTATGGGGGTCAGCGCCCCCCGGCTCAATGCGCTCCTGGCCCCCTTCAGACCCCCCCGCAAGGGGCAAGGCATAATCTTATCGCGGCATGGGGTGAGGTAGGGTGGTCTGCCATAAAAGTCGCACCTGCCCCGGCCACAAAGAAGTCTACTTGACCCCATAAGAACGGCACATTTTTTGTGTTTAACCCAATCGAAACCTGCTATAATAAAAGCCTTTGACAATCTGTTGCAAACTATTTGATAATAACCATATAGTGCGAGTAACGACATGTCTGTTTTTTGTTGCGTTACTGTTGATGTTAGCTTGCAATGTAGATGCTACGGCCAACAGTCAGTGGGTGTTTCCTCCGGAGGGCGGCTCCTGGAATAACGACTTTGGCGACATCTCAACCACCATCCAGTTTGGCGACATAGATGGCGACGGTAGCAATGATATAATCTTTGGTACCACCAAGGGGTACATATTTGCGCTCAGACCGGGCGGCAAAAAGTATCGGTTCCTCAAGATCGGCAAATCCGTCAAGGCCAACCCCATCATGATAGACTTCAACAGGGATGGCAATGCCGATATCCTGGCCTTTGGTAGGGATGCCGAATTCAGCGATCCGGCCCAGAAGAGCACAATGGTCATCATATCGGGCAGCGACTTTAGCAAATTGGTTGAGGTTGAACTCGATGGCAGCATTGTCTCCCGCCCTGCCCTGGCCGACTTCAACAACGATGGCAACATAGATATCCTCATCCCGGCAAGGGGACTGTACCTCATAGACGGCTCGATAAGCAAAGGACAAAAGGACATCCGCCTGCACAACTACAAGGTTGACGGTATAACCTTCTCTTCGCCAATAGTTGAGGACTTCAATGACGATGGCGTCTACGACTTCATGATCCCCTACACCTACAAGAACAAACCCTACGTAGACGTCTTTCTGTCGGGCGCCTCCGACTTTCAGTACTCAAAGTACACCTTTGGCCTCAAGAACGAGCTGCGCGTAATCCCCACCCTCATCAAAGAAACAGACGGTGAAATAATCACCTGGCGTATGATAGCGCCGTCATTTAATAAGACCATAGACTTCTACGTGATCAAATGGAACTCAACTGTCGAGGAGTTATCCCTGCAACCGTTGAAGGAGTTCACTGAACACGACTACCGGTTTAACAGTCAACTGCCGGCTCTGATGCTCCCGGGCACTCCCCCGGCCCTTTACCTATCCCTGCCTGAGAGGAACTCCCTGTGGCAACTCAATGCCTTTAGCGGCGAACTTGTCTCAAAGTCATTAGTGGGCGGCTTGAGCAACAATATGCCCATATATCTCAGAAAGAACGCAGACGCCTCGCTGACCCCTCTTGTCATCCTCCAGGATGACGATGGCCTGTACCTCCACAGCCTCGACGACAACTCCAGGCAACAGGTCGCTCAACCTGGCGCCACCATGTCCCCCTTGCAGGAGATATATCTGTATCCTCAACATGCAGGCAAAAACCAATACGTCCCGCTGGGCATAACAATCCAGAAACAGGTAAAGCATCCAAAGCAGATCGTGTGCGACCCCGATGTGGTACTAAACCTATCCCTGCTGTATCCCAACATCACCGGATACCTCAACCAGGGGACGTATCCATCCCAGGAGATGGTCGCCATACTTAGAGAAATGGCAAGCACGCTGGACTGGAGAAATCTCCGCGGCATGGCCAGGATCGCCTCCCTGGTGACCCAGCTCTATCCCTCCGACAACGACTTCCAGGACGTACTGCACAGGTTCAAAAAGGCCGTAAAGGAAGAAAAGTCGCTGTTCTTTCAGATTGTCAGGTTAAAGCAGGATATCAGGAAAAAGGCTGCCAAATACGACTACTCCACCCTCATGGACTGGATTATGACCGGCAAAATAGAGGACGATCTCGCATATATACTCAGAAACGACCCAGACTTCCTGGAAGACAAGGACGTGGCCGGGCTGTACAAGGACATATATCTGCTCAAGGGACTGATAGATGCCTTTGTCCCGGTCATGACTGGCATCATAGCGTTGTCTTTGTTTGTTTTGCTGATTTTTAACTATCAGACGTTTATAAAGGCATATTATGTGATTTTTTACTATTTTAAGGTAAAGAGGGCGTGGTTGCAGGTTATTGCGCAGCATCCTGAGCCGGAATACTATGTCGAGAGCCTGCTCAATGAAGGGGTCTCCTTGCGACGGCCATCGCATTTCTTCAACCTCAGACTAAAAACGCTCCTGGCACTGCTCATCTGCCGGGAAGACTTCCTGTGGCATAAGGTGTTACTGTTGCTGGAGGACAGGGTGATCCTCAACCGTGTCTTTAACGAGGAAGACAGCAGGGGGTTTTATCGTTACCTGCTGTATCAGTACAAGCGGTTGTTTTATAAGAAGCTGCGCAGAGAGTCCTTTATTGGCTGGGTATTGTTCCAGACCAGACACTTCACAAAGCGTGATTACTACGAGTACACGACAACCAATCAGGCCCTTGTCACCATCAAGTCCGAGCTGGCCCTGAAGTTCCTCAAGCTCAACGACTACAGACCGGCATTTAACTATCTGCACAGGCAAATACTTGCCGCTAACAAGGATGCACCCAACCCCGGTTTTACGAGATTTTTGAGTCAACTGGCCGACTACAAGATAGAGAGTTATTTTTACAAGTACGAAACGCACTTCTTTAAGAGGATACGCTCCCTTGAGGAACAGGTCAGGATACTGACCTTCTACAAACGTCAACGGCTCATCCCCCGCGTTGAGGTCATTGTCAACAATATGCTGAAGCAGGCGCTTGTACATGCCGGATTCCCCAGGCACGTGGCCAACGACTACATCCCGATAGAGCCGATAAGAGACCACGGTCTGTTTTTGACTATCATGGCCTACAGCCACATGCGACGCAGCCAGGTGGTGCTGCGTTGTATCCCCCACAGGTACAAGCACATAGACCTGACCTCGGATGCCAGAATAAGGAGCCTGTCAGGGAATTTTACCCCCATAGCCAACGTCCACCGCAACCTGCGCTGGAGCGTCCAGGTGGAGACCTACATTGTTGCCACTCCGTTAAAGAGGCTGTTGGGCAATCTGCCGTTAAACGTCATACAAGGGGTATTGCTGAGTCTGGCCACGCTTGTAAAGCGTCATTCCCCGTTGTGGTTTATCCCCAACCTGCATCCCTCTAACCTGTTCTGGGATGGCGAGTCGGTCTACCTCTCCTGCACGGGCATATCAAAGCTGTCTGTGGACAAGGACATCGTAATGCTTCACAGGAAGGTTCACAAGCTTTTAAGCCATAACGCCTTTATGACGCCCGAGTTTCGCCGCGTACCAAATCCACAGAAGGTACTATCGGACGGCTTTCAGATAGAAAAAACGGTTGTCTATCTGCTTGGCGCCCTTGCCTTGTTGCTGCTTGAGGGGCGACTTGCGACCCTGCAGGGGGACAGACCATTAGAGGAGCTTGAGTCTCTGAAGAGGTACAACGGCTCATATGAGCTGGTGAAACGCTGCATGTTGCCCTCCACCGAACGGGCCACTCTCAAGGAGTTCACCGATATGGTACTGTCCCTGCACGATAAACACGCCCTCAAATGGGAAAAAGAATAACTCCAAAGGGCTTTTATAGCGCATTTCGAATGCGTGCAATACAAAGAAAGAAGACGGTGGTTTAGATGAGCTTCTTACAGATACATATAAAGGTGGGAGTAGTAAATTAAGCATAGTTCAGGTTTTGATAATTTGTCTCTATACCAGAAGGAACTTGTTACTTTGCTAACTGAGAATTTTCATATGCTCGGAAAGGAAGTTTTGCAAACCTGATTTATCTTAGTATACATGTTTATGCTCCCTTACTTATGTCCCAAAAGACCTGCAAAAGAACAAACTCGGTCCCTGACCTTTGCTTGTCTCTATTTAAAGACCCGCACGTAGGCCAGACTTAACCAGGGATTTGAATGTATAAACAACTTCTTCCTAAAGGCAAACTCTCCCACGTTACCGATGACCAGACGTCTGAGTTCAAACAGGTTATCCTGAGCGGTGTTAGTGCCGGTGCGGGTGGTAAAGAGCGCCTTAAACCCTGCCTGTGTGGCCGTTGCTATCCACCCTTGATCGTACACGCCCCAGGGCCAGCAGAGGGCATGACACGCCTTGTCCAACCGCTCCTGGATGAGCGCCTTTGAGCGTTGCAAGTCCGAGCGCAGGTGCACCAATCTATCGTCATCGTTCTGGTAGAGCTTATCGAATCTCACATGCGTGTGCGTGTGCGATTGGACATCTATTACGCCGGAGCGTTCCATCTGTATTAGCTCCTGCCAGGAGAGTACACACTGTGCACCGTTGCCCTCCTCAACCATCCTGACACACTCCTTGTGCGATGGCAGGGGCGTGGTAAACCCCTCATCCATGCGTGGCCTTAGTCCCTGCTCAGTAATCCGGGAGGTGACAACGAAGATGACCGCCTTGTGCCCATGCTTCTTCAGGATCGGATAGGCGTAGACGTAATTATCGAGCCAGCCGTCATCAAAGGTGATAATCACGCACCGCTGAGGTGTTATCTTACCGGCAGCGGCCTCCAACAAACCGGCAGTGTCCAGTGTCCGGTAACCCATCCGCTGAAGCAGTTGCATCTGCCGCTCAAACTTCGCAACATCAACGCTGATAAATGAACCCCTGTCATTGACATGGTGGTACATCAGTACGGGTATCGCAGTCATAATCGATGCTAATGTGTATCTTCTTTATATTTCATGGTAACAAAAGAAAGAAAGGGGCGGCTCCGCTTCTTTGTCGCTCCAGGAGGGGGCAGCGCCCCCCGGCTCAATGCGCTCCTGGCCCCCTTCAGAACCCCCCGCAAGGGGAGGGG
>NZ_JABXWD010000267.1 GCF_019173545.1 Candidatus Magnetobacterium casense
GGTTTTTGAAAATGGATTCCCGTTTTCACGGGAATGACAAGAAATGGTATCTTGCGCCCATCTGTGTCATTCCTGCGTAAGCAGGAATCCAGAAAGTGCGAAACCATAGGCTTATACTAAATATTATGGGATAAACGTTAACTCAGACCTAAAAATGAGTAAAGGAGGGCTTTCTTATGGGACGAGAGCTTGTTTTAAAATGGGTTGTCCCTGATACAGTGGACAAGCAATTAGAGGATGAGATAGTTCGCTCTGCCAAAGAGGAAGTGGTTGTAAGACTATTTAAAGAATCGGAAATATCTTCAGGATATGCCGCCAAGCTTCTCGGACTTGCCAAGAGAGATTTTAAGGGAACTGGTGGCAAGTGTTATCGGAGGATTAGATCTGTCGATGTATATAAAGGAAACAGAGGTCTTTTCAAAGTTGAGAGACATGCAAAAGATCATAATAGAGGAGGTGGATAAGATGCCGATAGTATACGACCTGGAAACGGATATAAGGTTCATGCAAGGAGTGCAGAAGGGCATAGAAAATGGCCTGATAGAGGGCCGGGTAAAAGGCCGGGTAGAGGGCCGGGTAGAAGGTTTGTCAGAAGGTCAGGTAAGAGGTATGCAAAATTCGATTGAGATTTTGCTGAGAGTAAAATTCGGAGCGGAGGGTTTGTCCCTTATGGATAAAATCAGAAATTATAAAGATGAGTCAAGGCTCTCTGCCATAAATGAATCGTTGATAATGGCAAATGACATCAGGGAGATTGAAGGACTACTGTAGTTAAAGAAGCAGGGGAGGGCAAGCCTCCCTTGTGCCTGCACCTCCCCGTGGCTGATTTGCGTTAGTAGATGCTCCAGTCACTTGGGATGCCCTGTTCGACGTATCCTCCGGAGTTGATCGTGGTACCGTCCATAAACCACATGTAGACGTCGCCGGTTGAGCCGTCTTGCCAGGGCATGTCATTGACGCCATGATGCCATCGCCGTTGTAGTCGCTGAGATAACAGCAAGAACCGAGCCAAGACTGCATCTTTGCACCATACAAATGCTCGGGCACACTAAAAAATCCTCCTTGCTAAAATTCTTCACGAACACCATCGTACTACAATTATGGCACAAGCATTTCAGAAAAGCCAATAGCAAAAATTTGTCGGGTGCATAAGAAAGTTGTTGGTGATGGATTCCTGCTCCCTGTTCAAGTCAGGGACATGTTTCGCAGGAATGACAGTTACAGCCGTTTTCCAAGTTTGCCTGCCCCCGGCTCGAACAGGGGTATATCCTGGCTTGGCCAGGAATCCAGGATGCGTAAAAATATGATTACCATGAAATATAAACAAAATACGCTTTTTACAGATGCGCCTGAGATAAGGTAAAATACCAGGGCGGATATGAAACGTGGCTTTGAATTAGCGTGCCTGATAGCGCTTGACACACTGGCGTATTACGTCTCCCTGCTGGGTGCATGGTCTGTGAGACGGTGGTTGACACCAGTGTTTTACGACGGCGGGACGCTCGATTATTCCCTCAGCTACTATGCGCAACTGTGGTGGATACCGGTAATCTATGTCTTTTTCATAGCCCATCAGCAGACATACACGGCACGGTTGCCCTTCTGGGACGAGACCAAGAAGTTGTTTCATGCCCTGACGCTGGCCTTTATTGTGTTTATGGCCGTGGTGATGCTTGGCAGGGTGTATGAGATGCTATCAAGTGCGGTACTGGTGATGCTGTGGGTGATGTCAATGTTTATCTTTCCGGTGTTTCATCTCTATGGCAAGAAGTTTCTCTTCCAACTGGGGATATGCAGGGAAAAGGTGCTCATACTTGGGGCCGGAAGGGCCGGAGGCCTCATCGCTCAGTGGCTGGAGAGGGAGCGACATATCGGCTATGACGTGGTGGGCTTTCTGGATGACAAGAAGGAAAAGACCGGCCAGTTCATAAGCGGCAAAAAGGTCTTTGGCAGGGTCAGGCACTATACCCGGTTTGTCAGGGAGCTTGCCATAGACACCATCATCATAGCGATGCCCTCAATGGGTGCCGAAAAGACCTCTGCCATGGCCTACGAAATCCAGCAAAGGGTCAAGCACACACTGGTAGTGCCTGATCTGTACGGTGTGGCGATGTTAAACACGCAGATGTTGCATCTGTTCTACGAGGAGTTGTTTCTGCTACGGGTCAGGAACAATCTCAAGTCGCTACCCAACCGGTTTGTCAAGAGGTTTTTTGACGTCTCCGTAACCCTTGCCCTGTCACCGGTGTGGTTGGCGCTGATGGCCGTTATCGTAGCGCTCATAAAGCTGGAGTCCCCCGGCGGGGGAGCGGTTATCTGTTCAAGCGTGAGGCTCGGCATGGATGGCCGCCCCTTCAGGTGCTTTAACTTCAGATGTACGACCGATGGCAGATTGACACGGGTAGGCAGGTTTCTGGAAAAGACCTCCCTGGATGAGCTGTCACAGTTGCTAAACGTCCTCAGAGGAGACATGAGCCTCATCGGGCCTCGTCCATATCTGCTTAACGAGGTCAACGCCGTGCAGGACAGCATTGACGCCATCACCAGGGTTGCACCGGGGATAACAGGACTGTGGCAGGTCTCACACAGAGAAAACGATACGTATGAGGATAGAATTAGATTGGACATATGGTATATAATGAATTGGTCGTTGTGGCTTGACCTGTTCATACTGTCGAGGACCATGGCGGTAGTATTTTCTATAAAGAAAGGAGAACAAAAAGATGATTAAAGCTGCAAAGGGGCAGATGCCCGTGTATTTGTTGTTGTGTGTAGTGCTTCTGGTATCGTTGATGCACACACGTGCCGGGGCGGAGGATACCAGGGGCAAGTTCCTGGCCCGGGTAAAGGAGGTTTATTCCACGCTCAAGGATGTAAAGGGAAATTTCAGTCAGACGAGCAAGCTCAGGGACCTTGGCAAGGAGATGAACTTCAAAGGTGAGTTCTTCATCAAAATACCAAGCAAGTTGTTCTGGTACTACGATGGCGATCAGGTGCAGGAGGTCTACGTCAACGATAACGTGCTCATCGTTTACCAAAAGAAACTGTCGCAGGCCATACGCACGCGCTATGACGCACAGACCATGGGGCAGAGTCCGATAGCCCTGTTAAGCGGCCTCAAGGACGTAGAAAAGCACTACGACATCACAGACATCAACGGCGCCCTGCGTCTGGTTCCAAAGCAGGAGTTCAACAACATGAAGCACTTCGATATATATCCGTCGGAGAGCGGTTTCCCGATCAAAAGGATAATCGTCACCGACCTCAAGGATAACACAATCGAAATAACCCTCAAGGACGTACGCCTCAACACCAACATAATCGATGAAACATTCACCTTCACCCCTCCCAAGGACACCAAGGTGGTGGATAACTAGAACTGTCGAGCGTTTCACTCAAGCGCATACGATACAAAAAAAAAGGAGGGCGGCTCCGCCCCCTCCTTAAACCTCCCCTGCAAGGGGACCAGTCCCCTTGACCCCGTAAAAATGTCACGCTGCTTTGTATTTAAAAGCAAACCTTGTTTCTACCGGAGCGTTTGGCTTCATAGAGCAGTGCATCGGCACGATTTAAGAAGTCGTCTTCCGTTTCGCCCTCTATGTATGTTACCACACCGAAGCTGCTTGTAATCTTAACGGCACACATTCTTTGACTTTCAATGTTTGCACGTAAGCGTTGTGCGATTTTAACGGCGGCCTCCAAGTCAATGTGTGGCATGACAACGATAAACTCCTCCCCACCCCATCTTGCCGGCACATCCTGGGTGCGGGTTTGTTCGGATACCAGTTTAGCTACCTCCTTTAAGACGCAGTCTCCCAGGAGGTGTCCGTAGTCATCGTTGACTGTCTTGAAGTGGTCTATGTCAAAGAAAATCAAGGAAAGAGGGTACTCATAGCGTTGTCTGTTCTTTATGTGTGTCGATAGGGTTTTATTAAAGAATCTCTTATTATACAGGCCTGTCAGATCGTCTGTTATGGTTGTGAGTTCCAGTTCTTTTCTTTTGCTTTCATAGTTTTCTATATCGGTCAAGGAAAAAATATATGTTTCGCTTTCAGGGATGTGGGCATGTTTGAGAATATACGCCCTGGATGAAGCATCATTCACGGGGGTATTGATAGAGACTATCGTTTCTTCTTCGTTGTACTTTTTCAGATGGCTTATTAAATCTACATATCCGCTGGAGTTATCGCAATTTTTCGTGGCTATGGATAAAATATCATCCAACGATTTATACTTGCCATGAAATTCCCTTATGGAAGAACAATCCAGAAACCCCAGCAAAGTAGAATTTGCAAACTCCAACCTGTTTTTTCTCATTGTGACTATAAAGTTTGGCAGCGAATTGAGTATAAAGTTAATGAGCTTGCTTTTTTCGTCAAGTTCCCTTCTCTGCATGGATACAATTGCGAGTTTTGCGATAGTTTCAATGAGTTTATACGGGTCTACAGGTTTTTTTATAAAACTGTCTACATGTGCGTCTATGGCTTTAATAAGATACCCCTCATCATTAAAGGCGGTGGTGACGATTATCTTGGCATCCTGTTGCATTTCTTTGATATGTTTGGCCATCTGAATGCCATCCATATCAGGCATTTTTATGTCCGTAACCACGACGTCCGGGGTTTGCATCTTAAATATCTCAAGCCCCTCCTTACCATTAAAGGCGCTAAAGAGTGTTTTCAGCCGCCTTCGTAAAAAGCAGGAAAGCCGCCAATTTATCTCCTTATCATCTTCCACATACAGAAGGGTTGTCTCTTTAAGGATAGCCTCAGATTCATTGTCAACAGGCTCGATATCCATTCTAATATGTTAGCAAAAATGCGCCTGATGCGTCAAGTGCAAATACAGGTCTATACTTTTGCACTTTTTTATTAACTGGCTTTTTATGCGGTTTTTGAAAATGGATTCCCGTTTTCACGGGAATGACAAGAAATGGTATTTTGCGCCCATCTGTGTCA
>NZ_JABXWD010000268.1 GCF_019173545.1 Candidatus Magnetobacterium casense
TAAGAAAGTAGTTGGTGGCTTCGTCAAAGAAAGAATGGGGGCTTCGCCCCCTACCCCCTACAAGAAGGGCGGCTCCGCCCCCTCCTTGACCTCCCCTGCAAGGGGACCAAGTCCCCTTGACCCCGTTTATCTTACCCACCAAAAGTTTATGCACCCAGGCAATTTGCGTGGTTGACATGAGCACCAGAGTTGTGGTAATGTTACCGTATACATTGTATGTCAGAAGGTATATTGCTCAGGAACACAGACAGCCCTGACTCGGCCAACATAGACGAGTACATAAGGGGTGGCGGCTATAAGAGCCTCGAAAAGGGAGTGCTTGATCTAACCCCGCGCGACATCATCGACGAGGTCAAGGCCTCGGGCTTGCGCGGCAGGGGCGGGGCCGGATTCCCTACGGGGATGAAGTGGCAGTTTGCCGCACTGGACCCCAAGTTTCCTAAGTACCTCATCTGCAACGCCGACGAGGGAGAACCCGGAACCTTCAAGGACAGACCGATACTCGAAAAGAACCCACACCTCCTCATAGAGGGGATGGTGCTCTCTGCCTATGCGCTGCAATCGACGCGTGGCTACATATACCTGCGCGGGGAGTATCCACAGGCTCGGATTATCCTCGAACGTGCCATACAGGAGGCCTACGACAGGGGTTACCTGGGCAACGACATCATGTCACGTCACTTCCGCTTTAACCTGACGGTGCATATGGGTGCGGGGGCGTACATATGCGGCGAGGAGACGGCACTTATCGAGTCGCTTGAGGGCAAGAGGGGGCAACCACGGATCAAGCCACCGTTTCCGGTCAATACGGGCGCCTGGGGCAAGCCGACGATAATCAACAACGTTGAAACCCTTGCAAACATCCCCTACATTGTCAGTGAGGGGGCCAAGGCGTATACCGGCATAGGAAACAGGGATTGCCCCGGACCAAAGCTATTTTCCGTAAGCGGGTGCGTAAACCGTCCCGGTGTCTACGAGCTGCCTATGGGCACCAGATTGCGGGAGATTATCTATGACCACTGCGGTGGACTCAAAGAAGGCAGGACTCTCAAGGGCGTGATCCCCGGAGGGATATCAACCCCAATACTGGCGCCAGATAACATAGACTGTGCAATGGACTTCACCAGTCTGTCCAGGGCCGGTAGTCAGCTAGGCTCGGGGGCAGTGATTGTCATTGACGATTCCGTGTGTCTGGTGAAGGTCTATGAGCGGGCAATGGCATTTTTTGAGCACGAGTCCTGCGGCAAGTGTACACCGTGCCGTGAGGGAACCGGATGGATGAGGAACATACTGGCCAGGATCGAACGAGGACAGGCCACGGTAACTGACGTGGAGACGTTGCGCGACGTTGCCGGAAACATAGTGGGCAAGACCTTCTGTCCCCTCGGCGATGGGGCCGCAAACGTACTGTTGACGTTTCTGAAGCTATACCCCGAGGAGATCGAGTACCATATAAAGCATAAACGTTGTCCACAAAGCCACAAGACTGAATAAGAACTGGAGGCATTGCCTTCCCTCCTTGACCCCAATCCTGCCCAGAACTGAATCCTAAAAGACAGCGTAAACTATCGACGACTCATAAAATTCTCCGAGGCGCTTACCCCTACTCACGTAGCTCTTGACACGGCGGGGGGAATTCTGTTAGTTTTAATGTAGACAAAGAAATAAGGAGTAAAGAAGAATATGTCAGTAGTTGATTTTTATAGAAAGATACCAACAAAGAGTGCAGACCAGATTCGGGAGATTATAAGCGGCCTGCATCGTGACGACTATAATGTGTTAGATGTGCGCCAGCCACAGGAGTACGAGCGTGGTCATATCCCCGGAGCGATACTAATCCCCCTGGGTGAGATACCGGATCGAATGTCTGAACTTCCAACCAACCGCCCTGTCATCGTCTACTGCCGCAGCGGTAACAGGAGTATGTCGGCAGCGGCCATGCTCATCAACGGCAGCTTCACCGACGTGTATAATCTCGATGGCGGCATAAACGCCTATAACGGCCTTAAGGCACAGGGGCATCCGGAGGTAAAGAGTCTCTTTTTTCCTGTTGGCGCTGCCTTTGAAACCGTTGTCTCCCTTGCCTGGTCGCTTGAGGAGGGATTGCGCATATTCTACAGCAGTTGCAAGGACTTATCCAAAAAACCGGAGGCCATCGCCCTGTTTACAAAGCTCTCCGAGGCCGAAGACAAACACAAGGCAAATATCGAAAAACAGTATGCCAACATCACCGGTAAGTACGACGTGGAAAAGATCGGTAAAGAGACTCCACACCTGATGGAGGCCCTGCTCAACATAGAAGAAACCATCCAGTGGTGTCAGGGCAAAGACGTCTCCGACATCATAGAGCTATCCATGACCATAGAGGCCAACTCCTATGACCTCTACGCCTATCTTCAGAGGATGGCAGGTGATGAGCAACAACGGGCTTTTTTCAGGGCAATGGCCGATGAGGAACTCTTACACATAAGGCAGATGGCCAGTGTCCTAGTTGCTTGATCGGACTGTTGAGTGGATAAGGGAGATTGTCTTAATGGGTCTCCCTGTTTATATCGGTTTTCTGTTAACAATAGGCGGGGTTTTTTCATCCGGCGGTTTTTTGGCTGCCGGCTTTGGTTCTGCTGTTTGCACTTTTGGGAGTAACTCGGTGCCCCTTATCTGATTCATCGACAATATGTCCTGCAGATACTTGGCGCCTGTAAAGTCCGTGTTGCCCGAGTAGGGATTTGTGTAGGACAAGATTTGTTCGACCATTTTCCTGTATATCTTTTCATCGCTAAATGGCGACGGGAAGTCAACTATGTACGGATTCAGGAAGTTAAACAGGTCCCTCATCTGATAGTCAAAGATGCCGTATGTGGAAAAGGTCATTATGATGCTGCCATCAAACGTACCCCATAGCTTGAGCAGACTTCGCAGTAGATTTTTACTCAGCCTGTCAAAATTTTTCAGGATAACAAGGCCGAAATAACTAAAGGATTCAAGAGACATATCATCCTGCACAAGGTTCTCACAGGGGATTACGCAAAACATACTTGAGTACATGCTGAAGTCCTCGGAGTCGATGAGCTTGCTCAGTATGTAGTGTGTGTAGGGTTCGTCTTCATATCTGATAATCAATCGCCTTGTTTGGGTAAACCGGGTGATGTTGTTTACAAACGTTGTGCTCTGGGGGTCCTTTGCAAACAAGTCCCTTGTCCTGACGGATGTTCTGGTTGTGCTCATGGTCTTGATGCTACCCTTGCGACCAATGTCTTTGAGGATGGAGTTGGCCTCCTTTACGATGTTGTCCATGAAGGTAAGCAGTCTGTCACTATCCATACCGGTCTTGAGCAGTCTGTTGAGCAGGACGTTTATGGAGGTTTTTTTGCTTTCTATGATTGCCTCGGCAGTCATAAATATCAGGTATGCGATGTATCCAAAGCTTAGGTTTATCTTATTTACGTTGAGCTTTATTTTCTTATCGATGCCGTAGTGGGGGTTGCGGCAGAGATAGGCCAGCATATAACCATCAAAGAGTTCTATCAGCGATTTCATGAAGTTATGCACGTAGAGGTGGTTTATCTGTATAAGGTCTTTGTCATAGGCCATGGTTTCAAGGAATCTGGTCATCTCCGAGTATATCTGGGAAGGGTCCTTGTAGTAGGCATTCATGTTTTTTCTGCCCTTTGCCATGAGTACCTCTATACCTTTTGTCTCCATATTCATTATGTTATTGGCTATGCCGTTCTGATCCTTATAGCCAAAGAATGGAGATAACTTTGGGAGCATCACGGCCTTTAAGGTCTTGAGCATATCAAAGGAGCTGTCTTCATCGGACATCTCTGACCTGTCATGTTCGATCTTGACGTAATCGGACGAAACCTTCTTGACCATATCTATGCCAAGGCGTTTGATGGCGAAGTCCACGTCCTGCAAGACAAAATCGTCGTCTTTTCTGAAGATGTTGGCCTTCTCTGCTATCATCTTGGTAAGTTCGGGAATTTTATATATCAGGTCTTTTAATATTGCCAGGTTGGTATTCTTAGATTCCAGTTCGGCCATGAGGGTGATGATGGTGGATAAAGACTCTTTGCGTATGAATTCTGTGACAGCCTCGTCGGAGAGTTTGTTTTGTGCCCTGAAGGAAGCGTCTTTTAGGCGTTTGACGTTTTTCTGTATGTACTGCCAGTCGTCAAATGGCGTAAGGAAAGCCAAACCGGCCTGTTTGTCGTCCTGCCATACCACCCGAACCTTGAGCTGTCTGCCAGCTATAGGTATTACCATCTCAGGTTTTTCGAACATCTCAGCCTTGTTCTTTTTGAGTCTTGCCCCCCTGGAGCTGATTTCGACAATGCTGCCAGGTGCACCCACCGCTACCTTGTTTATGTAATATCTAAGGTGCTTTCTGCGATTTAAAACTACACTTTCTTCGTTTGTCTCCATATCAGACGCTATCCTCCTGTGTCATATTTTTGTTGTCCTGGCCTGTCATTGTCTTCAATACATGCAAATACATTCCCTTAAAAGTATATAACAACTCAAATATATTTATCAAGACAATAAAGCGTAGTGTCAATTTTTTGAGATGAGTTGCCGAGGAACATTGAGTTCATCCCCGAAAATCTAAAGCAATGGCAATGAGGGGACTGTTGCTCCATGGAGTATACTGATCGGATTCGAGTTTTTTCGGGTATCAAAATTGCTTGCATACAAGAAAGAAAGGGGCGGCTCCGCTTCTTGTCGCTCCAGGACGCTCCTGGCCCCCTTCAGAACCCCCTGCAAGGGGACCAGTCCCCTTGACCCCATTATTTCACACTCAAATATCATGCCTGAAAAAACCTGCGTCATTTCAGTATAAACTATGGTTTCGCACTTTCTGGATTCCTGCTTACGCAGGAATGACACAGATGGGCGCAAAATACCATTTCTTGTCATTCCCGTGAAAACGGGAATCCATTTTCA
>NZ_JABXWD010000269.1 GCF_019173545.1 Candidatus Magnetobacterium casense
ACTGCCCCTGACAGAGGAACAACTAGGCAGCGTTAAGCAACTGATAAAGGAAAACATGATAGTCACAATCCTCTATCATAAGGACCAGCCCCTTGCCGTGGAACCGCCTATCTTTGTCGAGCTGACCGTGACCAAGACCGACCCCGGCTTCAAGGGAGATACGGCCTCAGGGGGCAGCAAGCCGGCCATCCTTGAGACCGGCGCCAGTATCAAGGTCCCCTTCCACATCAACGAGGGCGACGTGATAAAGATCGATACAAGGACGCTGGAATATATCGAAAGGGCTAAGTAATGGACATCAACCTGATTAAAGAGCTTATCGAAACCCTCAAGGCGACCGATATTTCGGAGCTGTTCTACGAACATGACGGTTTAAAGATAAAGCTCCGTCGCCATCGGGCACCATCGGAGAGAGTCGCTGCACCGCCGCAACCCATCGTAGTGGCCGTGCCCGAGTGTGCCTCCCCCGCAGTGGACGATAAGAAAAGAAACCTCATCACGGTGAAGTCCCCCATTGTGGGAACCTTCTATCGTTCGTCATCACCTGAGTCCAGGCCGTTTGCAGAGGTGGGTGACAGGGTAAAGAAGGGACACGTGTTGTGCATCATTGAGGCAATGAAGCTGATGAACGAAATAGAGAGCGAAGTCGATGGCATCATTGTGGAGATACTGGTTGAAAATGCAACGGCTGTTGAGTATGCAGAGCCGTTATTTTTAGTTGAGCCGGAGTGAGGGGGGACAGACGATGCCTCTTTTTAAGAAGATATTAATTGCCAATCGGGGTGAGATAGCAATCCGTGTGATTCGTGCGTGCAGGGAGCTTGAGATCGGGACGGTTGCGGTGTACTCGGAGATAGACAGGGAGTCGATGCACGTCAAACTTGCCGATGAGGCTATTTGTGTGGGGCCTGCGCGGGCCTCCGACAGCTATCTCAACATCCCTGCGATCCTCAGTGCGGCAGAGGTGACGGACTCCGAGGCGATTCATCCGGGATATGGGTTCTTGTCGGAGAATCCGCAGTTTGCCGATGCCTGCAGGAAGTCCGGTATCGTCTTTATAGGGCCAACCCCTGAAAACATCCGTCTGGGTGGCAACAAGGCCAGGGCCAGACAGATCATGAAGAGGCACGGTATCCCCGTGGTACCTGGTAGCGATGGCGCCATAGATGACATGTCGCTGGCCATGAAGATTGCCAGAAAGATAGGTTTTCCCGTGATAATCAAGGCCTCAGCCGGCGGCGGTGGAAAGGGAATGCGTGTGGTGCATGAGGAGTCTCAAATGCCCCAGGCGTTGACTGCGGCACAGAACGAGGCGTTGGCCGCATTTGGCAACGGCGAACTGTATATCGAAAAATACTTCACGCTGATCAGGCACATAGAGGTACAGATAGCCGTGGACAACAAGGGAGAGACCCTACAGTTTGGCGAGCGGGACTGCTCAGTCCAGAGGCGACATCAAAAGCTGATCGAGGAATCGCCCTCGCCTATCATAAACGAACGACTCAGAGAAAAACTCGGCAAATACGCCATAAAGGCCGCCGAGGCATTAAAGTATAGAAACGTCGGCACCGTGGAGTTCATCTTTGACAAGGACGAAAACTTCTACTTTATGGAGATAAACACCCGCGTCCAGGTGGAACATCCGGTGACGGAGATGGTAACCGGCATAGATGTCATCAAGGAGCAGATTCGTCTGGCCGCTGGTCTTCCCCTGAGCGTTAAGCAGAAAAACCTCAAACTTGTCGGACACAGCATCGAGTGTCGGATCAACGCCGAGGACCCCTTTACCTTTATTCCCTCGCCGGGTAAGATCGGTTTCTACTACCAACCCGGTGGTCCCGGCGTCCGGGTCGATACCTACGTCTACGGCGGATGCACCATCCCCTCCCAGTACGACTCGCTGATAGCAAAGCTGATCACCTATGGCAGCAACCGCCATGAGGCCATCGAGCGGATGCGCAGGGCCTTGGGTGAATTCAAGATAGAGGGCATAAAGACCACCATCCCATTTCACAGGACGCTCCTGTCCAATGCCGATTTTCTGGCGGGCAGGTTCGACACCGGTTACCTTGAACGGCCATATGGACAACCGACATAACACCCTGTACCTGGGCGGACTGTGTCTGCTGTTGCACAGGGGCAGTCGTGCCAAACCGGCCTTTGACATGGCCATGGATGCCATGAGCGGTGGGCTGAGGTGGCTCCAGCTCAGAGACAAGGAGGCGTCGCGGCTGCAACTGTTTAAGACCGCCCGTCTGTTGAAGGCGCTTACGCGGGCAAACGATGCAACGCTAATCATCAACGACCATCCCGATATAGCGTTGGCTGTCGATGCCGATGGTGTACATTTGGGGCAGGATGATTTGCCTGTTGAGCAGGTACGAAGGCTCATGGGTGACAAGAAGATCATCGGGGTCTCAACCCACAGCATTGACCAGGCATTGGAGGCGCAGAGGGGCGGGGCAGACTACATCGGATTTGGCCCCATCTTTGCCACACAGACCAAGGATGCCGGTAGTCCCAAGGGCGTTGATGCCATCAGGGAACTCCTGGCGCAGATCACAATCCCCATAGTGGCAATTGGCGGCATCAGCGAGGAGAGTCTGGGGGCCGTCCTTGAGGCAGGTGCCAGTGCCGTGGCCGTTGCATCCGGTATCCTCGAACAAGATGACCTGACAAAGGCCGTTGAAGCATACCTCGGCATCATAAGAGGGCAAGAAAAATAAAGAAAGGGGCGGCTCGCCCCTCGCTGCCCCCTTGCCCCCCGTAATATGTATATTGTTATATAGAGTTTATACCAAAATAAAAAAGTTGACCTACATAAACATAGTATGCTATTCTACTTAGGAATGGTGAATTTAGACTTTGTTATTAGTAAATTAGGAGCTTATGCTGGAAAAGTTTTTTGTTAAAAATTATAAGAATATTTTAATGGACGAGAATGAGTCTTTGTCTCTTGGTAAGCTGAATATCTTTATTGGGCCAAATGGTTGTGGAAAATCGAACTTGTTTGAGGCAATTAAGTTCCTGCCTGATTGCATAGAATATGGTTTACAGAAAACAATCAGAACTTACCGAAAGGGGGTGCAGTCTCTTCTAAACAAAAACTTTTCAATACCAAGCAAAATAAATTTTAAATGGCAGTTTCCTCCAATCCCGAATATAGTAAGCGGTATCCCTGCTGAATATGAACTGGATTTATCAATCGATGATTACAATTATTTTTCTGTTGAACGTGAGATCATGCAAGAGAGTAAAAGTAGAAAGATCGGAGAACAGCGTAATTGGATGTATCTTGCCTTTAACTTCGGCAAAGGTGTGGTAAATAGGTATGAAGGAAGTCGTCCTATGGGATTTGAACATCCAGAGGAGGAGATTTCAAGTGATGAGATAGCGTTAAAAACATTGTCATCTCCTAAACAATATCCTGCCATTGAACACATAAAGCAACAGGTATCCCTATGGAGATTCTATAACGCCAATCATATAAGCATTAGAAATATAAAAGATAAACCATCTAAAGTGGACCCTTTGGATTTATATCTTGATGAGACGGGGGAGAATCTTGCAATAGTGCTGCATAATTTGACTCAAAGGGACCATTCAGAGTTTGATTTTGAAGCTGAATTTAATAGTCTCTTAAAGTCTCTACTTGACGGTTTTGATGGCCTGAAATTTCCGATTATTGATTCGCAACATATTGAGATGAGATTGAAATATAAAGCCATCAAGAAACAGTTAGCCCTGCACGAGTTGTCAGACGGAACAATAAGAATGCTCTGTTGGGCAGCCGTTTTATGTCACCCTACTCCATCGCCTGTTATATGTATAGATGAACCCGAAGTCGGTCTTCACCCTGAATGGATTAACATACTTGCGGATTTAATCAAGGTAGCGGTCAAGAGGGGAAAGACACAGGTGTTGCTTGCCACTCACTCCCCTGATATCCTCGATTGTTTTTCAGACAGGGCGGAAGATGTTATTGTTATGGAGACAGATGACGAAAATAATGCAATGTTTACAAGGCTGGACCCTGAAGAATTAGAACCGTGGCTTGAAAGATACCGTCTTGGTGAGATGTATCGTAACAGGGAATCGGTTATCGGAGGATGGTCCTATTGACTAAGAAAAACATACTTTTCCTTGTCGAAGGAATGACAGAAGGTCTGTCTACACCCTGGGGGAAGGGATTATGGAATATCTTAAAAGTAGAGAAAGTCTGGATGCGTGAAAGAAAAATACATCACGATATCGTTAGATTCAATGGCAAGTCCAAGATGCAAGGTGATATAAAGTTTAGGGTAGGGCAACATCTCTCCCTACCTAAAAAAACTGTAACCAAAGCAGTTGGTAAACCTACAGGTGATTATGTCTTTATTGTCAGAGATTTAGATTGTGAGGATAGGCAAAGTGTCGAGGCAGCAATAGATAGCGAACTTGTTGGCTATAAAGGGTCTTATAGTATACATTTTGCCATACAGGAAATTGAAGCCTGGATGATAGCCGATTTAGATTGCTTCAAGAGCGTTTATAAGAGTAAGTATGCTCAGATTGTTAGTGAAATCAAAAACATATCATACAGCTCAAATCCGGAAAAAATAGACTGTGAACCAAAAAAATTATCAGAACGATTAGAAGAAATAGCCTACAAATGTCAAACACGGTATAAAAAAACCATAGAGGGGCCTCAATTGCTTGAAGTTGTAAATCCCGATTCAGTTGCTGCTAAATGCCCTTCATTTGCACGCTTCAGACAGGACTTAAGGGCACATATCGGGTTTCAGCCAACTATTCCCCACTGACTCACGTAGCACGAACCAAAGGTACGGTTTATGCGATAACAGCCGTTGCGTTGCAGGGCATGTCGGCAACTGCCTCAACCTCTACGCCCCGTTCAGCGGCCAGCATTAGTATGTGTGAGATATCGGG
>NZ_JABXWD010000027.1 GCF_019173545.1 Candidatus Magnetobacterium casense
TTCGCAGGAATGACAGTTACAGGCTTTTTCCAAGTTTGTCATTCCTGGCTTGACCAGGAATCCAAAAACTGCAAAAGCATAGTTACCATGAAATATAAAGAGGATACAGGTATTCGCTACCGACATAGACTCTGAGGCGATAGCGTTTGCCAGAGCGGGCATATACCCGCAAAATATCTCGGCGGATGTATCGGATGACAGGCTGACGAATTACTTTTCAAGGGATAATGACACCTACAGGGTTAAGAAGGAGATACGCCAGATGGTGGTGTTTTCAGAGCAAAATATCATAAAAGACCCGCCATTTTCAAAGCTTGACCTGATAAGCTGTCGCAATGTACTGATCTATATGGAGAGCACGTTGCAGAAAAAGCTGATCCCAATGTTGCATTACACATTAAATCCAGGGGGATATCTGTTTCTTGGCACATCTGAGAGCATAGGCGAATTCTCAGGCATGTTCTCTGCCGTTGACTCAAAGTTAAAGATATTCAAACGCTCGATGACCTCTACTGATGCCAATAACATGCTGTTCAATTTCAATGCAAACGTCGATACCGGCACGGAGATAGTCAAAAGCAAGCCGACAGACCTGAGTATACGTAACATCGCCGAAAAGATCATAATCGAAGACTACGCCTCCCCCGGTGTCCTGATCAATGACAAAAGCGATATCATTTTCTACATTGGCAATACCGGAGCGTATCTGATGCAGCCCACCGGAGAACCAACCACAAACATCTTAAAACTGGTCAGTGAAGAGATTCGTTATGCACTCAGTGCCGTCATTCACGGTGTTGTCACACGGAAGAAGACAGTCATAAAAGAGGGCTTGAAGCTCAAACACAACAATCATACGATTACCTTTAACATCATTGCCAGACCTCTTATCGAGAATCCACAAACAAAGAATATGATCATGGTCGTGTTTGAGGAAAAACAAGCCATGAAGGGCAATACCGTCAAAAAGAAGGTCTCTAAAAAAGAGCCGGAAGAAAATTCCGACATAATAAAACTGCAACAGGAGCTTCAAGCCACAAAGGAGTACCTGCAGGCAACCATTGAGGAGCTGGAAAGCTCAAACGAGGAACTCCGCTCCACTAACGAAGAGATGCAGTCAACCAACGAGGAGCTTCAAAGCGCCAACGAAGAACTGGAGACCTCAAAGGAAGAGCTGCACTCCACCAACGAGGAACTTGAGACCGTAAACGCTGAACTGCAAAACAAACTAAACGAGCTATCACGTGTCAATGACGACCTCAATAACCTCATGGCCGGCACGGAGATAGCAACAATCTTTCTGGACAACAAACTGTGTATCAAGCGATTTACCAAATCGGTGTTGAAGATATTTAACCTCCGGCAGAGCGACGTCGGTCGTCCCATCAGCGACATTACGATAAATATAGAGTATCCCTCTCTGTATGAAGACGCTAAAACAGTGCTAGATACATTAAGCCGCAAGAGAATTGATGTAGTGAGCAATATCGCTCAATGGTATACCGTATCCATAATACCTTACCGGACATTAGAAAACGTGATAGATGGCGTGGTTATTACATTTATGGATATCACGGAGCTTAAAAGCACCATCCGGTTTTCAGAGAGGATTATTGATGCGATGCGAGACCCAATACTCATCCTTGATGTCAAGCTCAATGTCATATCGTCCAATAAGTCCTTCCATGAGACCTTTAAGGTTGATAAGGCAGATATCATCAACAGGGCCATAGATATCGCATGCAACGGGCAGTGGGATATCCCTGAACTCAGGGGGCTGTTAGAGGCAACAATCTCTCAAGGCAGGGCGTTTAATGGCTTCATAGCAGAGCGAGAGTTCAAGGGGATCGGCCTTAAGAGGGTGCTGTTAAATGGTCGCAGGGTAGATCAAGGGGATCACATGCCAGGTTTAATACTTTTATATATCGAGGATATAACGATAGACGGGAGGGATAAATGAAAGAAGAAGCCGATAACAACGCATCAGATGAAATCAGTAAGCCCGACGACATTCGAGTCAGGGCGCTGCAGAGGTTCAAGTTGTCACAAACGGAGGCAAACGTTGATAATCTCTCCGACATAGACGTGCGCAGACTGGTACAGGAGCTACAGATTCATCAGATAGAGCTGGAGATGCAGAATGAAACGCTTCGCCAGAGTCAGTTGGAGCTGGAGATATCTCGTGCCAGGTACTCAGACCTCTATGACTTTGCGCCGGTGGGGTATCTCACTATAGACGACAGATATGTAGTGGTTGAGGCCAACCTTACCGCAACCAGGATGTTGGAAACAAGCAGGAGTCTTATGTTAGGCAGACATTTTTCCGCTTACGTCGCAGATGATTATTTAAAGTCCTATTACGAATACCTGAAAGACGTTTTTTCCAGCAAAGAGGCAATGACCTGTGAACTAATGCTGGTGGGGAAAGGAGGTACTGATTTTTATGCCAAACTGGAAGGTATCGTATTAGCCTTTGGTAATGGCTTAAGGTGCTGCAGGGTGGTAATCAGCGATATCACAGGGCAAAAGAAAATGGAAGAAGAGATAAAGACGATGAATCTGAACCTACAGCAGAGAGTAGATGAGGAAGTTGCAAAGAACCGTGAAAAAGATAAAAAAATGTATGAGCAGTTCCATTATATAGCAATGGGTGAATTGTTGTTCAATATAGCCCATCATTGGAGACAACCCCTGTGTGCAGTTGGTCTTTTAATCCAGAATATAAGAGATGCTTATTTGCATGACGAGTTAAACAGTACAGAATTGGAATATAGCGTTGAAACAGCAATGTCTGAGCTTAGAGGCTTATCAAAGACCATAGATGATTTCAAGGATTTTTATATTCACGATACGAAGAAAGTGAATATCAACATTGCACAGGAGATAAACAAAAGCCTGGCACTTATGTCGGGTTATATAAAGGATAAAGGCATTGTTATAGATAGACATTTGGATGAAAGCATTACATTTGATGGCTGTCCAAATGAGTTGGTTAAGGTAGTCTTGATTGTTTTAGCAAATATCAGGGACGCATTTTCAAGAAAAAACGTTGCCGATGGGGTTATTAAGATAAGCCTGTATAAAGGCTTAATTACGAATAAAATAATTATAACCGTCATGGATAACGGTGGTGGGATCGAAGAAGATATGATAAACAAGATATTTGATCCTTACTTTACAACCAAAGATAAGAAGCGAGGTACGGGAATGGGTCTGTATATGGCAAAGAGGATCATCGAACATGATATGTATGGCACGATATCGATAAGAAACGTTGACGGATGGTGTGAGGTCAGGATAGAAATATAGCAGATTTCGATTGGATTAAATATAACATACAAGACTTTTTTATGGGGTCAAGGGGACTGGTCCCCTTGCAGGGGGTTCTGAAGGGGGGCGGAGCCGCCCCTTTCTTTCTTTGTATCGCATGCAATCGAAACGCGCTATAGAATAAGGGGGCTTGCCCTCCCTTTTTTTTTTTAGAGAGGGCTTGCCTGTTAACCGTAAGGTTATTTGTCTGGTAGGTCCAGTTCCTTTTGTTGCTTGTGTTGTTTGGGTTTAGGTTTTTCGACCCTTTTTTCTGGTAGTGGTGGCGGGTTTGCTGGTGGTGGTTCGTGTGGTACTACTACTACCGGTGGTGGTTGTACTGCTGCCGGATTCTGGTGAAATTCCAATGGGGGCAGTTCCTCTATCGGCTGCACGACCTCCGGTTTTACGGGCGGTTGCGGTTCCTTTATTGCATAGACGGTATCGTCATCAACCTCATAGGGGTCATAGGCAATAAAGACACGATTAAGGACGTAATCGGCAATCCACAGTTTGTCCTTCATCCATTGTAGTGCAGAGGGCCTGGTAACTGCATTGGGGAGGTCTATGGCGTGTGTCACCTTCCCGCTCTTTGCGTCGAGCTTGACTAGCTTGGGACGCTGACAGTCCTCCGTGACGAGTCTGCATGTGTCATAGCCTATCACCCATATGCCATCACAGTCCCATGCCAACCCCGAGGGACTTTTAACGGGAGACTTAAATGCTGACAGAACTCTGCCATCTTCCGTGGATATCTGGTATATCTTGCCCTCCCTGGCATCGGCTAACCATAGATGTTGCCCATCAAAGGTGAGGCCATGCGGGGCTTGTATCTTTAGAGGTTGTCCGCCAAAGGTCAGGCTGCCGGGGACCTCTTTTCCGTCCATCTTGAAAGTCTTTACAACCTGGTTGTCATTGAAATTCAACTTTACTAGTTCCTTATTTTGCGAATCAGCAATCCACAAGAAACCGTTCTCACAACACTCACCCTCCCATGCCATGCCGCAGATAGTGAACAGCCTTGGCAAGGGGACTGTAAACCTCGAAAGCATCGCCTTGCCATCGGAGGTAAACAAATCGTGTATTGATGAATAGGGACCGGTCCTGATGGTGTTTAGAGCAATGACCATATCTCTGTCACCGATTAATAAATCCCGACCATTGTATGCCATGCCATTTGGCCCCCAACCCTTAGAATCAAAAGGCTGAAACATGGGCGTCTTAAACTGTTGAGCACAACCGCTTAACGTAAACAGCACAACAACATAGAGGATGAAAAACCCTCTGCCTACAACCCCCCTAAGTATCTTTGGCTTACTGATTATTCCATGAGATAGCATCATTTGGTCCCTCACTGTTTTGATTTTCTTAACAACGCTCCATCTGTCATATTTCGGATTAACCTCCTTTATGCTAACCTGTTGTTCTTTTACTCTTGTTGCTGTTCTGCCGTTGCTTTTGTCTTTATCTGCTGGCATACACCTCTCTACTTTTTATTGTTGACGGCATCTTTAAATGCCCTTCCTGCTACAAACTTAGGAACCCTTGCCTCAGGTATGTTTATCACCTCGCCTGTTCTTGGATTGCGACCTTCTCTGGCCTTCCGTTCTGTAACCGAAAACGTGCCAAATCCCACCAATGTGACCTTCTGACCGTCTTTTACTGCATTGATAATGGAGTCAATGGTTGCATCGAATGCCCGTGCGGCATCTGCCTTGGAAAGGTCTGCCTCCTTTGCTATGTGGTCTATCAGTTCTGCTTTCGTCATTACTAATTCCTCCTTGTTGGTTTTATTTGTTGTTTATACAATCTATCTGTTAATTTTTTCTACCTTTTTTTATCCGCCCTATATTGACAGGGGCTTGTAATTTACAAACACTAAATATTAATATAAACCATACTATAAAAGCAAATAAAAAAAAAGGAACAAATCAATCTTGCAAATGGAAAAGCATCAGAAGGGGTATGTATGGATGAAAAAATGTTAGTGGTTGCCTTTGGTGACAGTCTGACGGTGGGGTTTCAATCGCCCACGTATGATAGACCCTGGTATGAGGAGACACCGTATGCGGAGTTCTTAAGCCAAAAGCTGTCGGATACGATCAACTTTGTCACCAGGGGGATAAGCGGAGAGCTTACTGAGGAAATGGTGAGACGTTTTCCCCGGGATGTCATTGCCCTCAAGCCCGATTATGTGGTCATACTTGGGGGGTCAAACGACCTTGGGTGGGGGGTAGAGCCAACCGTGGCTATGCAGAATCTCCATACGATGTATGCGATGGCAAAGGAGGCCGGTGTTGTACCCGTGGCGGTTACCGTACCGTCAATAGCGGGATACGATCCCCTGATAAAGCCCAGGGTGGTCTTAAATGACATGATAAAGGACACTGCCACCAGGATTGGTATACGCTGCGTTGACATGTTTACAAGCTCTGCCGAACCGGACACCCTGCGTCTGGCACCACGGTACTCAAACGATGGCCTGCATCTGAGCACGGAAGGCTATATGTTACTGGCAGACCTGCTATACAACGAAGTCTTTCTTAACCTCCGGCAGCAGTAGCCGGCAGGATAAATATAACGTGTTTCGATTGTATGCGATACAAAAAAAAGAAAGGGGCGGCTCCGCCCCCCTTCAGAACCCCCCGCAAGGGGACCAGTCCCCTTGACCCCATAAAAATGCCACATATTTTGTATTTAATCCAATCGAAATCTGCTATAATACGAAAACCTATCAAATATATACAGAAGGAGAATAGAACCGATGATTCAATGGGATGAGAGTCTGGCAACCGGCGTCAAGGAGATCGACAAGGAGCACAAGGAGATAATTGCCAGGATAAATAAACTGATCAACATGACTGACAAGGAGAAGGAGCTTGAGATCGATAAAACTCTACGATTTCTGGGCGGCTACGTAATTGATCACTTTGCCCATGAGGAGGAGTACATGATCAAGTACCAGTACCCCGAGTATGACGAGCACAAGGGGGAACACATACGGTTTCTCAAGAGCTATTCCAGCCTGAAGAAGTTGTTTGATTCCGAGGGGTCCAGTGCCCTGATCATTAACGCAACGGAGAAGCAGGCCGTTGAGTGGCTTGTCAAGCACATACAGCAGATAGACAAGAAAATGGCATTCTTCCTGCAAACCAAGATGAAAAAGGCATAGGCAGACCGAATCCGTATAGTTCGGTCTATATAAACCGGAACATATGCCTCATCGAGTCTATGAGCTGTTGAGGCATTATACCTAGCATAAGGGTCATAACCAACGATACACTCAGGGCAAGTCTGAGGGCAAATGAGTCGGTGATCCCTGTATCGGGGCGTGCTACCTCGGGTTGTCTCATATACATGTACATGACGACCCTGAGGTAGTAGAAGGCCGATATGGCGCTAAAGAGGACGGCTGCTATTGCCAACCAGCGGTGTTGTGCATGCAGCAGGGACAGGAATATGGAGAATTTGCCGATAAAGCCACCCGTTGGGGGGATACCCGCCAGGGAGAACATAAACACGAGCATGATGGCTGCTACAAAGGGGTGTGTCTTGGCAAGTCCTTCAAGGTCGTTGAGGGTTTCGCATTTGCAGTCTTGGGTTGTCAGCAGGATCAGGATAGAGAATGCCCCGATGTTCATAAACATATAGATAAAAAGATACGTCATGATCCCCAGGACGCCCTCGGCAGAGCCGGGGACCAATCCCAGTAGTACGTAGCCGGCATGGGCAATGGAGGAGTAGGCAAGCATTCTCTTGAGGTTGCTCTGTGCCAGGGCCAGGAGATTACCCACCAGCATGGTCAGTATGGCAAGACCGGTTACGATGACAGACCAGTTGTCGATCATTGAGGGGAACACCGTCAGCAAGACCTTTGCAAGGACGGCGAATCCGGCTGCCTTTGGCCCCACCGACATGAAGGCCGTAACGGAGGTCGGCGCCCCCTCATAGACGTCGGGGGCCCACATATGAAAGGGCACTGCGGCTACCTTAAAGCCGAACGATACGATAAAGAGCACCATCGATATCAGCAGCAGGGGATTTCCCGCCAGTCCTTTGTAGTGGATGTAGGCGCCAATTCGTGCGATGTCCATCGTGCCCGTTGTGCCATAGAGCAGCGACATGCCGTAGAGGATTATGGCCGTAGAGAAGGCCCCCATCAGGAAGTACTTAATTGCTGCCTCTGTTGAGTGTTTGTCGTGTCGTATAAAGCCTGCCAGGATGTACGTAGACAGTGCCATCAGTTCCAGGCCGAGGTATATGAGCATCAGATTGGTGGCCGAAACCATCAGCATCATGCCCACCGTAGAGAACACCAGGAGGCTGTAGTATTCACCGGAAGAGGAGTTTTTGACCTTCATGTACCTGATTGACAGCAGTATGGCCAAGGTCAGGTTGACAAGAAAGATGACCTTAAAGACATAGCTATAGGCGTCAATTTCAAAGACGTCGGCAAAGGAGCCTCCCTTCGTGCTCAGGGAAAAGAACGCTGTCAGGACGCCAACCAGGGCCAGGACGGCTATGTACTCCTTCCGTTTTATGACGAGTTCCAGCAACAACAGTACCGTTGCCAGGCCCAGGAGTATCAGTTCCGGGGCGATGGACGAAAAGTCTAATCCTTGCATTTTTTCTTCCTTTTAGAGGAGAAGAAGGGGAGCGGCTCCGCCCTCCCCTCAGACCCCTCCCGCAAGGGGACCAGTCCCCTTGACCCCATAATTTCCAGTCTTAGTGTTATAAGTTTTATGTCCATGTACTTAATTACCGTTTCCATGTCAGGCTCTCATGCAGGGTATTACCATGTACCCTGTCTATCAGTGCGGTAACACTGGTGTTTAACATGCTTATAAAGGTTTCGGGATAGACCCCGATCCACAGCACCAGGACAAGCAACGGCAGGAGTATCATAAGCTCCAACGGGGTAACGTCCTTGAGGTCCTTTATTTTTTCGTTTACGGCGGTGAAGAAGACCCGTTGATACAGCCACAGCATATAAATGGCACCTATGATGATACCGCTTGAGGCCACTATTGCGGCTATGGGGCTTCTGGCAAAGCCTCCGAGCAGGATTAGGAACTCTCCGATGAAGCCGTTGGTGCCCGGCAGACCGATAGAGGCAAACGTGAAGACTATAAACAGCGACGAAAATATCGGCATCACACTGGCCAATCCGCCGTAGTCTGCGATCTGTCTGGTGTGCGTCCTGTCGTAGACCATGCCGATGCAGAGGAACAGTGCCCCGGTCACTATGCCGTGGTTTATCATCTGCAGGAGACCTCCTTCGATGCCGTTGACGTTCAGTGAGAATATCCCTAGGGTTACAAAGCCCATGTGGCTGACCGAGCTGTATGCTATGAGTCGTTTGAAGTCGCTCTGCACCATGCAGATCAGCCCTCCGTAGACTATTGCGATCACGGAGAGGGTCAACATGGTTGGCGTCAGGGCGATGGCGGCCTGCGGGAACAGGGGCAGAGAGAATCTCAGAAAGCCATATGCGCCCATTTTTATTAGGATGGCCGCAAGGATCACGCTGCCTGCCGTGGGGGCTTCGGTGTGTGCGTCGGGCAGCCACGTGTGCACCGGAAACATCGGAACCTTGACGGCAAAGGCCGCAAAAAACAACCAAAACAACAGCAGTTGCAGATTAAACGGCAACTGAACCGACATCAGCTTTGTTAAGTCGAAGGTATTGCCCTGGACGTATAAGATAATGATGCCTATGAGCATCAGCACGCTGCCCACGAGGGTGTACAGGAAGAATTTTATTGCAGCGTATATTCTGTTTTTCCCGCCCCATATGCCAACTATCAGGTACATAGGGATAAGCATGGCCTCCCAGAAGATATAGAACAAAAATATGTCTATGGAGCAGAACACCCCTATCATTGAACCCTCTACGAGGATAATGGCGATGAAAAATTCCTTGACCTTTTCTTTTATTGAATTCCACGAGATCAGCACACACAGGATTGCGGTCAGGGCAGACAGCAGCACCATCAACACACTGATACCGTCGATCCCGATGTAGTATTGCACGTTCCAGGATTCGATCCACACGTGTTTTTCTACAAACTGCAACTGTGCACTACCCTTGTTGAAGTTCATAAACAGCGGCAATGTCAGTAGCATCGTAGTCACTGACACCGCAAGGGCGATCCACTTGATCAGGGTTTCCTGCCTGCGGCTTACCAGGGCCATCAGGGCCGCTCCGAGGATCGGGACAAATATTAACAGGCTTAGAATTGGGAAAGTAGCGCTCGTCATAGCGTATTCCACAGGCTAAAGATTACGTAAAAGGCTATAAGTACAAGCCCTGTTGCCATGATCATCGAATAGTGCGACACGACTCCGGTTTGCAGCAGACGCAGCCGACTCCCAAGCCGGTTTATCAGCGAAGGGACTCCGTTTACTATGCCCTCGATGAGGGTCCTGTCGGTTAGCTTATTGAGTATGTTGTCTGATATCCAGTAGAAGTTTTTGATTATCAGTGCATCGTAGAGTTCATCGACGTAGTATTTGTTAAACAGCACCCTGTGTGCGGTGCTGAATTTTTCGGCAAATTTCTTTGGCAGTCCGGGGTTTTTGATATACATGAAGTATGCGGCCCCTATGCCCGTCAGGGAGATGAGCACGGAGAATATCATCACAGCCCACTCCTGAGCCGCCGATCCCTCACCGGATGGATGTCCTACCACGGCGGACATAAATACACCGAAGTTGTCGTGCCCGCCTAACACGTGTGGGATGCCGACATACCCCGCTGCCACTGCCCCTACGGCCAAAACTATCAGCGGCAATGTCATGGAGGATGGGGATTCGTGCAGGTGTTTTCCCACCTCCGGCTCTCCCCTGAAGTCTCCGTAGAAGGTCAGAAACACTACCCTGAAGGAGTAGAATGCCGTCATCAGGGCTGCCGCCGTTGCGAGCATCCACACGATGGTGCCCACGGGCGTGTGTGAGGAGATGGTGCGCCAGAGGATTTCGTCCTTGCTAAAGAACCCCGACAGTCCTGGTATACCCGATATGCTCAGTGAGGCCAGGAGCATGGTCCAGAAGGTGATGGGCATGTGTTTTTTGAGGCCGCCCATTTTTTGGATATCGAGTTCCCCTTGCATGGCGTGCATGACGCTTCCAGCGCCGAGGAACAGGAGGGCCTTAAAGAAGGCGTGCGTGTAGAGGTGGAAGATGCCTGCCGCATATGCACCCACCCCGCAGGCCATAAACATGTATCCCAACTGACTGACCGTTGAGTATGCGATTACGCGTTTGATGTCGTTTTGTACCAGGGCGATAGTTGCCGCAAAGAGGGCGGTCAGTCCCCCGATGATGGCCACCACGGCCATTGCCGTGGGAGAGGCGTTAAAGATGGGGTTGGTTCGTGCCACCATAAAGACGCCGGCTGTTACCATTGTGGCTGCGTGGATCAGGGCGCTGACGGGCGTTGGACCCTCCATGGCATCGGGCAGCCACACGTGCAGCGGGATTTGTGCCGATTTACCGGCTGCACCACAAAACAGAAGCAGCGCTATTAACGTCAGGAGGTTTACCTGTATGCCAAGTATATTGACGGTCTGAGCGACGACCGAAGGCAGCCCTCTGAAGACCGTGTCGTAATGCAAAGAGCCAAATGTCAGAAAGATAATTATGACGCCCAGTCCAAAGCCAAAGTCCCCGAACCTGTTGACGATAAATGCCTTTTTGGCGGCCACGGCTGCCGATCTCTTTTCGTACCAGAAGCCTATCAGGAAGTATGAACACAACCCCACGGCCTCCCAACCAAAATACAGTTGCAGGAAATTATTTGACATCACGAGCATCAGCATAGAGAATGTAAAGAGGCTCAGGTAGGAAAAGAATCTGTAATAGCCCTCGTCACCGTGCATGTAGCCTATCGAGTATATGTGTACCAAGAGGCTTACGGTGGTTACGACGATCAGCATCACTGCGGTCAGTTGGTCGATCATAAACCCCACCGACACCTTAAGGTCCCCCGAGGACAGCCACGTGTAGAGGTCAACGTTGACCACCCTGCCGTTTAACACCCCCTTGAGGGCCAGCAGCGACAGCACAAACGATGTACCCACCGCCGCAATCGCTATCCAATGTGCGTGGTCCCTGAACAAGCGCCTGCCAAACAGGATGTTTATCGCAAACGCTATCAGTGGCATAAGCGGTATGTATAAGAAGCTCTCTTGCTGCATTTGTCCTTTACCCCTTCATTTCGCTGACTTCATCGACGGATATGGTTTCGTAGTTTCTGTACAGCAGTATGACGAGGGCAAGCCCGATGGCTGCCTCGGCTGCGGCTACGGCTATGACCATAAACACCATTATTTGTCCGGTGAGGTCTTCGAGGTAGTGACTGAAGGCCACCAGGCTTATGTTTACCGAGTTAAACATGATCTCTACCGACAGGAGCATGATAATGATGTTTCGCCTTGCAAGGTAACCAAACATGCCGATACAGAACATTACACCGCTTAACCATATATACCAGTTTAACGGTACCACATCAGCCCTTTATACAGTAACATTTTCATCTTTGCTATTATACACATTTGCCACATGTAAAGTATATAAAAATAATGTGTGCTGTAAATATTTTTGTGATGAGATAGCTTGACAATGTCAAATGACGTCATCGCAAGGGTGCATAAAAACTGGTGGGTGATGGATTCCTGCTTGCGCAGGAATGACACATATGAGCGCAAAATACCATTTCTTGTCATTCCCGTGAAAACGGGAATCCATCTTCTAAAACAGCATAAAATGGCTATTTAGAAAAACCAATAAAGAATGCGTCTCTGTTACCCACCAAAAATTTATGCACCCCATCGCAAGGATTGGCAGGTTGGCATATTCTTTGATTTTCCGTCAAGGAGAAAAAAAGAAGAAGGGGGATTTTATCCCCCCTTTTTTGGTAGTGCTATCTCAGTGCTTAAGCATTCTGCCGCTTACCGGGTTTCCCAATTGTTTGGCATACCTTGGGCAACAAAGCCTTGAGACGTGATCTTTGACCCGTCCATGAGGAACAGGTAGACATCGCCGTTTGTTGTGTTTTTCCAGATGATGTCAGACTTGCCATCGCCATTGTAGTCGCCGGTCTTGGATATCTGCCAGGCTGGTGGCATTGACTTGGATACATATCCGGCACCGGTTATTTTTAACCCGTCCATAAGCCAAAGGGCATAATCACCTACCGAGGTGTCTTCCCATAAGATATCAGCCTTGCCATCGCCATTGAAGTCATCAACACCCTTTATCTGCCAATTGGCAGGGATTCCCTTTGTTACATAGTCTTGGTTTGATATCGTCAGGCCATCCATTAACCAGACGTATACGTCGCCGGTATCGGTGTTTTGCCAGACTACATCGCTCTTCTTGTCGCCATTGAGGTCGGCTATGACCTTGATATGCCAACTGCCCATTGTGCCTCTACTTAAATAACCGCTGCCGTTGGACAGTATATTTTTTCCGTCCATCAACCAGACAAAGACATCTCCGGTATTGCTGTTTCTCCACATTATGTCGGCCTTCCCATCGCCATTGAAGTCGCCAACGGCCTCGACTGTCCAATCCTTGGGCATACCTTTTACCGCATAGCCCTCGTCGATTTTCTTTGTTCCTTGCATAATGTATATGTACACGTCGCCGGTTGTACTGTCCTGCCAGAGGAGGTCTGCCCTGCCATCGCCGCTGAAGTCTCCCACAGCCTTGATGTCCCAATTGGTGCCTACACCTTTGGCAACAAAGTCACTACCGCTTGTTATGGACTTTCCATTCATCAACCAGATAAAGATATCGCCGGTATTAGCATCTCTCCAAAGGACATCGCTGTTACCATCACCGTCAAAGTCGTATTCAACCGTCCTGGGCATATTAAACTCTACCGTCACCGTCTTATCTGCGGACATCGTAACCATGCACTGACCACTGCCTACGTTTGAATCGCAGCCTGTCCAGCCCTTGATCGTTGAGCCTAAGCCTGCCTGTGCCGTAAGGACTACCAAGCTGCCCTTGTCAACAGACGTGGTGCCGGTTGTGCCATCACTGCTCCAGTAGAGCTCTCCTGTTGAGGTTGTTACTGAACCCGTGCCGGAACCCTTGATCGTGACTGTGAGTTGCACCTGGCCTGTCTTGGCATCCTGATTTACCGTAAATGTCTGCCCGGCTATCGTCATCGTACCTTGGCGTGTACTTGTTGCTGTGTTTGCAGTTACCGTGTATGATACCTTTGCACTTCCAGTGCCGGCATCGCCTGCTGTTATGCTTATCCATGCGGCATTACTTGTGGCTGCCCACTGACATGAACTGTTTGGTGCTGTAACGCTTACGGTGTCGCTGCCGCCGGAGGCTGTAAAGCGCCTGCTCGTTGGGCTTATTGACATACCCGTTGAGCAGTCCTGACCTGATTGGCTAACTGTAAAAGTCTGTCCTGCTATCGTCATCGTACCTTGGCGTGACGCTCCTGTGTTGGCCGCTACCGAGTAGTTTACGGTGGCATTGCCAGAGCCAGAGGTGTTGGACGTTATTGTTATCCAGTCGGCATTATTGCTGGCCGCTGTCCAACTACAATTGCTGGCTGATGTTGTTATGTTTACACTACCGTTGCCGCCTTCTGCCGGGAACTGTTTGCTCGTTGGAGAGATTGAGTTATTACACGTCGGCGGTGGAGTTGGAGATGACGTAGGTATTGGAGTCGGAGTGGCAGATATACCGAACATCACCGTAATCGTATGGTTTGTGGTTATGTTGTTTAGTGTGTAATTGACTCCACCGACTATAGAACTTTTGCGCTCAACGCCGTTGTCAATGAGAGCTAATATCTCATATCCTGAGTTTGGCGTTATGGTACATGTGGATGATCCACCACTTGTTACACTTGTAGGAGCGCAGGAGATCGAACCACTCCCGCCGGTGACTGTCGCGGTTACGTTGTAGGTAGGAGTAGGAGTAGGCGTAGGAGCTGGTGTGGCAGCATCCTGCGTGACAGTAAAACTCGATGAATGGGAAGTATTCCCGTCTGACACCGATACATGAATGTAACCGTTACGGGAACTTGTATTGGTATTGGCTGCTACCGTGTAACTTACTGAACCATTGCCATTGCCACTAGCATAATAAGTGTCAGAGCTGATCGTTGTCCAGCCATTGTCTGCATAGGCTATCCAGCTACATCCACTGTTAACCGTCACGGCTATGCTACCAGTGCCACCGGATGACGTGAAGTTCTTGCTCGTTGGGGTGAGTGTGGGGTAGCCTGAACAGTTTGGTGTAGGAGTAGGAGTGGGCGATAGATTAAAAGTCGCTGTCACATTCTGAGCCGATGTACTACCCCAAGGAACTACCATGCAGGTTGGACTTGACGCAGTGCAGTAACTAGAACCTGTACCATTGCCGCTCCAGCCGGCAAATGTCGAACCGGAGGTAGCCGTCGGGGTCAGAGTTACAGTGGTGTTTGTAGTAAAATCAGCGGAAGTTGAGGCTGGCCCCCACGGACCCGGTCCAGAGAAGCTGATCCCTGAAGGCGAACTTACCACACTGCCATGCCCTGGGCCTTGTATGGTGACATTGAGGGTGAAGGTTGGGGCTGGAGTTGGGAGTAAAACCTGTACCGGTGTGCTTGTATCCGTATTTGTACTATTCCCAAGCTGACCATAGGTGTTACTACCCCATGTCCACAACGTTCCGTCTGACTTAAGGGCTATGGCGTGTGCCATGCTGCTTGCTGATACTGTATTCCAGTTAATATCACTGCCTATTTGAATTGGTGTATACCTATTCGTATTTGTACCGTCTCCAAGTTGACCGGAAGCGTTATATCCCCACGACCACAACGTTCCATTTGTCTTTAACGCTATGGTGTGGTTCATACCCGCTGAAATTTTAGCCCAGTTAGTATCGCTGCCTATCTTCGTTGGTGTATTTCTACTCGTAGTTGTACCATCTCCGTGTTGCCCATTTGGGTTAATCCCCCATGCCCATAGCGTTCCGTCTGTCTTAAGCGCCATAGAATGCCATTCACCTGTGGAGACAGCAGCCCAGTTAGTATCACTGCCTATTTGAATTGGTGTATACCTATCCGTATTCGTACCGTCTCCAAGCTGGCCATTGAAGTTATCCCCCCATGCCCATAACGTTCCGTTTGTCTTAAGTGTCACAGTTTGCAGCTCACCACCCACGGCAGTAAGCCAATTAGTATCAGTGCCTATCTTGGCTGGTGTATTTCTGCTCGTATTCGTACCGTCTCCAAGCTGACCATTATTATTATACCCCCACGTCCATAGCGTTCCGTTTTTCTTGATCGCTATAGTGTGATAATAGCCAGTGGAAACAGCAGCCCAATCCGTATCAGTGCCTATTTTAGTCGGTGTATTTCTCTGTGTATTCGTACCATCTCCAAGTCCACTGTCTGTGTTATCTCCCCATGCCCATAACGTTCCGTCTGTTTTAATTGCTACAGTATACCACTCCGCTGCAAAGACAGATGCCCAGTCCGTGTCAGTACCTATCTTCGTTGGTGTATTTCTGTTTGTAGTTGTGCCATCCCCAAGCTGACCATAGCGGTTATCCCCCCATGCCCATAGTGTTCCGTCCGAATTAATAGCCAGCGTATGAAAATAACCAGCCGCAACCTTAATTCCTGTTCCTGCAAATTGACCATCTACTGTGTTTTGGCTACCCAACGTGGTGAGGCTGCCTTCCGCAAAGGCTTTAGCTGTAAAACTGCCAATGCACATTACCCCAATCATCGCAATTAGCAACAACGTAAGCAACTTCCTTACACCTGCATTGTGTGATTGAAGATACTTCAACTTTAGGTTATCGTTTATTCTAAACATGATAACCCCTCCAAACGATTTATTTTACCCTGCAGCGCCGATGAAATCGGTCTGCGTATTCTATTAACTGATTGCGCAAAACGGCTAAAATCAAGATAACAACCGCAAGCAGCAATCAGACAATATTCACCCTCATAAGGGAAAATATAAAGATAGGGCAGGAACATCCTGCAGCGGGAAAAAAGATTGAAGGTTTCGGTTATAAGAAAGTAACTACATGTAACGTTGCATATATATAGCAAGAACAGTGCCAGACAAGCTGGTTTTTACAGCATCCACACCCTTTGCCTTAAATAAATTCCTCAGTATATACATACAAATATTCTAACATTGTGGCAGATATATTTGTCAAGGCCACCGAATTGCAATTCAGGGTAAAAAAAAGTATCCTCTTTATATTTCACGGTAACTATACCAAGATAAATCAGGCTTGCAAAATTCTTGTCATTCCCGCGCAGGCGGGAATCCATTCCATACGGCCATGAAAAAAGCATAGATTCCTGTTTTAGCAGGAATGACAAGTTGTTATCAGGGCTATGATTTTTTTGCAAATTCCATTTAGTTGAGCCTCTTGCAAAACTCCTAAATTTAAATGATATTTTAGCCCTCCCTATGATAAAATAAATTTCGTAAAAACATTTTAAATCATAAGGAGAGCATATGTGGTAGCACCACAATCAACCGTGGTTGTCAGGATTTAAGCCACTTTTATCCCTTCATAATATGGCATTGTTACTATGCTTGAGCAACATGACCACGCTTGAATGGAGTG
>NZ_JABXWD010000270.1 GCF_019173545.1 Candidatus Magnetobacterium casense
ACGACTCCGTCAGGGGGATTGTACACAGACACGGCAGCCATCCTGCAACAGCAAGGGCCTTTAATGAGGAGTTCAGCATCCCCACGCCCGGGCATCAGTTGTTTCGCTCAACCAAATACAGATTCCCCTTTGTCAGGCACGGCGAGTTTGCCACCGTGTTGACGGATTACGGTTGCCCGTTTAAGTGTTCCTTCTGCGTGATGAGTGGCATAGGTTACCGTTACAGGAGTGTAGAGGCTGTTATGGAGGAGCTTCTGTTGTTGCGCACACTTGGAAAGCGGGAGGTGTTTTTTATAGACCAGACCTTTGGTGTAAACAAGCGGCGTGCCATGCAGTTGTGCGAAAATATGAAGCAGGCGAGGCTTAGTCTTGGATGGGTGTGTTACAGTCGAGCAGACGTCATCGATGAACAGTTGCTGGGGACTATGAAGGAGGCGGGATGTCATACGGTTATCCTGGGGGTTGAATCGGCCAGTGACGAGGTACTGAGGGCGTATCGGAAGGGCTACACGGTTGACCAGATAAGGCGTGCATTTGCCCTGTGCAGGCGCCACGGGGTCAGAACGGTTGCCACCGTTATAATTGGTCTGCCCCAGGAAACGCGGCAATCAATTGCCGACACTGTGGAGTTCCTGATGGAATTGGATTGTGATTTTGCCTCCTTTAATGTTGCCGTACCGCGGATGAGTACGCCATTGCGCAGGCAGGCCATTGCAGAAGGACTAATCGATGAACACCTCTCCGTAATGGATCAGTCAGGCTCATCGGTGGTTATGCCCACCAGGCATCTCTCCAGGGAACAGTTGTTTGCCCTGAAGTCCGCTGCAATAAGGCGTTTTTATCTGAGACCATCCTATCTGTACAAACGTCTGAAAGGCATTAAAACCCTATACGAGCTTAAGGAACAGGTATCGGAGGGGCTGGCATTGTTGTTGAGTACGTAGGAGGGTTTTTCATTATGCTGTTGATTCAAGGAAAAACATAAAAGTTAGTCAGGTTGTTGGGTGCATAAGAAAGTAGGGGGCTGTTTTTTTAGCCCTCACAAGTGTTTTAGGAGACCCCTCCCTTCTTTACTTTTCTTAGGGGTGAACTATTGTTATACATGTTTCTGCTCAGTATATTATATCTGTCAGGACAATGGAAGAAGATTGTCAGTCATTTAATGTAAGCATACTGACGTCCACCAGAAATTTATTCACCCTAAGGCAATTGGGGGGTTGATTTTTCCCAACGACCTCTGTTATTATGTTTAAGCTAACGTGAAAGCGTAGTGGAGAGGTGGCCGAGCGGTCGAAGGCAGCCGCCTGCTAAGCGGTTGTGGGTGTCAAAGCCCACCCAGGGTTCGAATCCCTGCCTCTCCGCTGTTATATTAAGGCCGTCGAGCCTGTATCTCTGTCGCCTCATCGAAAAACGCCACGGTAACCCAAAGCTTAAACCATCAACTTGAAAGTTTATCCCGTATTGTTATATGATACGTAAGGGTTGTTTCACAACTCAAACGTTTGACAAATGAGAGGATACTATGATGTTATCAAGAAGAGGATATCTTTTTCCTGTGGTAGTCTTGATCTGTGTACTGAGTTTAGGTCTGTCTTTTGCCGAAGCAGCCACCCTGACGATTAATTTAACTGGCACCGGCTCAGGGACCGTTACGGCATCAACGGGAACTATCACCTGGAACGGCTCTACAGGCACCGTTACGTATAGCACTGTAACACAGGTAACACTAACGGCCACGGCAAATACCGGTTCAACGTTTACAGGCTGGACGGGATGTTCCACCAGCACAACGCCATCCTGTGTACTGCTGATAAGCTCCGACAAATCAGTTTCGGCCAACTTTAACACAATCGTCAAAGGTAAGCAGAGTGACTTTAACGGCGACAGCAAGAGCGACATAGTCCTGCAGAACCTCAAGACCGGGGAAACCGTCATATGGTTCATGGACAGTACCAATATCTCAAGCATGGGCGTACCTTCAACCGTTGACCTCACATGGCAAATAAAAGGTGCCGGGGATTTCGATGGCGATACCAAGAGCGACATCGTATTACAGGACCTCGCCACCGGTCAGATCGTTATCTGGCTTATGGATGGCGCCACGATCAAGAGTATAGGTACCCCTTCCACCGTCGGACTGACGTGGCAGATACTGGGCATCGGGGACTTCAACTACGACGGTAAGAGCGATATCGTCTTCCAAAACCTCACCACGGGAGAGGGTGCTGGAGAGGTTGCTATCTGGCTCATGAATGGTACGTCGATAAAAGATAGCGCTATCCCCGCTACGTTAGAACTCGCCTGGCTCATAAAGGCTGTGGGTGATTTCAATGGCGACGGTATGAGCGATATTGTCTTCCAAAACCTGACAACCGGTCAGATTGCTATCTGGCTTATGAACGGTACTGCAATTGCCGGCACGGGTTCTCCTGCAACCGTTGACTATCTCACCTGGCAGATCAAGGGAGCCGGCGACTTTAGCAACGACGGCAAGAGCGACATACTCTTCCAAAACCTGACAACCGGTCAAATCGCTATCTGGCTCATGAACGGCTACACAATTACCTACACAGGCACACCGGGAACCTTAGATTATCTCACCTGGCAGATTAAAAACGTAGGCGACTACGACAACGCAGGCTCAAGCGACATCGTATTTCAGAATCTCGCAACCGGTCAGGTAGCTGTCTGGCTGATGGATGGCACGACGATCTCCTACGCAGGTTCACCGGCAACCGTAGATTATCTCACCTGGCAGATTAAGTAATCCGGTCCCCTGCGCAGAACTATAAATTCGCAATTTTATCCTGCCCCCTCCCCCAAAGGGAGGGGGATATACACAAGCTACCCTGGTCCCATTACCAGTATACTGAAATGACACAGGTTTTTTCAGACATGATAATTGAGCGTGAAATAATGGGGTCAAGGGGACTGGTCCCCTTGCAGGGGGTTCTGAAGGGGGGCGGAGGGGGTGGGGCACCCCTGCCACAAACCGCCCCTTTCTTTCTTGTATTGCACACAATCGAAACGCGCTATAAAGTGGTGTTTGATGAGTATTGTTATCTTACCGGCAGGCAGGCAGCGGTATATCAGCAGGTGGAAGTCTGCGGCGCCTATGCGAGTTCCGTATCGTCATGGCTGTAGGGGGGGTGACAGATGCAGAGGATTCTGAGAGGGGTATCGTGAGTGTTTTTGACACAGTGCAGGGTTGCAGGTTTTATGTAGACCGTGTCGCCTGTTTCGATGTCGAAGCACATGTTATCGAGGGTCATAGTCCCTCTTCCGCCGGTGACGTGATAGACCTCCCCGGCAGCCATGTGCCTGTGCAGAGCGGTTGCACACCCCGCATGGACAACGGCCTCGGCCACGCTCAACCCCATGTCACCGTGATACCAGGGATGCAATAACTCCCGAATCTCCGAACCATCCTTGGTGATGTATGGGATAATGTCCTTGTATACAGTCTTCATGCAATGAACCATATCCCTCCAGTGGTATTCAGCTTGTGGGCCGCCTGTAGGGAACCTTGGGCGATGCCTTCGCTATCTTGTCACGAACCATCTTTGTATCTGGATGGTCAGCCCCGTAGAAGGCTTCAAAGATGCTCAGAGCCTTATTGTAATACTCAAGGGCTTTCTTCTTTTTGTTTAAAGCATACCAGACACCACCTATGTTGTTATAAGCTCTGGCTACGTTAGTATGGTTTTCGCCATAGACCGACATGTCTATTTTTAACGCCTTTTCGTAAAGCTCAAGTGCTTTCTTTTTATCACCTAAAGCAGACCAGACAAAGCCTATGTTGTTATAAGCTCTGGCCACGTTAGTATGGTTTTCGCCATAGACCGACATGTCTATTTTTAACGCCTTCTCAAGAAACTCACGTGATTTATTGTTATCACACAGATAATACCAAGCTTCACCTAGGCTATTATAATCTCTGGCAACATCAGGATGATTCTCTCCAGAAACATCAATGTCGATTTTTAATGCCAGGTCAAATAACTCACGCGCTTTTTGGTGCTCATCTAATTTACCACGGACACTTCCCATATTGACATAGCACGTAGCAACATCAATATGGTTTTCCCCATGAACAGCCTTGTATATTTCCAACGCCCGTTCATAAAACCCAAGCGCCTTTTTATAATCGCCTGATTCATACCAGACGCTTCCAATACTGTTGTATTCTCTGGCTACGTTAGTATGGTTTTCGCCATAGACCGACATGTCTATGTCTAACGCTCTGTTTAAACATTTAAGCGCCTTGTTATAATAACCCAACTCAGACAATGCTAATCCTGTGAGGTTGTTCAACTCTGCTATCCTGGCATGAGAGGCGCCATAATTATCGACACATATATTGATTGCCAGATCAAATAAAGCAACAGACTCCCTAAATCGCCCTATATACTTCAGATGTATCCCCACCTCTTTTAAGAACTCAGCAATTATCGGATTTTCATGCCCATAGATATCACCTGCATAACCTATCGTGCCTTCATAACATCCAATCAATTCCTGATAACGCTCCGGATGTTTAAACGTGTTGCAATGTTCAACCTTCTCTTTTAAAACAACCATTCTATACAACTCATGACCGCTTTCGGATAACGTATCAACAACGTCAGAGTCAGGGTCTAAGCTAACATAACTGCACGATTGCAAAAATGATGGGACTTCGCTTATTTCTACACCATTGAATAAAATCAGCACAATCTTGATATAAGGTCTTTCCTTGATACGCCTTTCGATATCCTCAACGATGCGGCTAAAGAATCTATCCTCCTTAAATCCAGGCCCAAAAACAACAGCCACCGAATACGAACTGGATAACGCCTCCGTTGCAGCTACACGCCAGTCATCACCAGGTATCAAGTCCCATTGATCAAACCAGACACTGACACCATTATCA
>NZ_JABXWD010000271.1 GCF_019173545.1 Candidatus Magnetobacterium casense
GACTTCGCTGAGATAAAGGAAGCCTATGAGATAGCTAACAAGAGCACCTGGAACAAGGAAGATTTTGAGGTATATGAATATTGGCAGATAAGGAGGCAGATTGAAAAGGGTGCAGCAGAGTACAGGATTGAAAAGGCGGTTGAAAAAGCATTAGTAGAGGGCGAACGCAAGGGGTTGATAGAGGGCGAACGTAAGGGGCTGATAGAAGGCGAACGTAAGGGGTTGATCGAGGGAAAGAGAGAGGGGTTGATTGAGGGAATAGGTGTGATTCTTGAGATCAAGTACGCAGATGAGGCAACCGCACTTATGGACGCTGTCAGAACCCTTGGAGACATAGAACAACTACAGGCCTTTAAAGAGCTGTTAAGGAAGTCTGCCTCCGCAGGTGACCTGTGGGCATATCTCAGAGGGGTATAGTATAGTCCAGGAGGGTTTACCTGGTATCTGGAATTTTTGCTATTGACTTTTCTGAAATCCTTGTTATATCGTAGTCCCATGATGTCATCAGAGGATTTTAGCAAGGAGATTTTTTTAGTAGGGCGGATGAATAGGTTTAGAACCCCCTGCAAGGGGGCCAGCCCCCCACTGAGCCGGGGGAATTTAGCCGGGGGCGGCTCGCCCCTCGCTGACCCCTTGACCCCATTTTTTGTCAGTCAAATATCATGCCTGAAAAAACCTGCGTCATTTCAGTGTAACTCATTTTTGACGTATAAAGTTGATATCTTGTAAAAAAGCCAAACATATGGTATATTCCATATGCGAAATTGAATAGGTTGTCTTTGAGTAAACGGCAGTCTGGCAGGCTTTTAATAACATTCGGATAACATACAGAGGTGGCATGAATACGGTGGTTATGCGGGCGGATGCCTTTGCCGGAATTGGCACGGGGCATCTGATGCGTTGCCTGGCGTTGGGGCAGACCTTGGCGGACAACGGGATGAGGGTTGTCTTTGTTGGTAGATGTGACCCCGGGGGGCTTATTGAGAGGCTCAAGGCGGAGGGTTTTGGCTTTGTCCCACTGGATGAGGCATCGCAACGAAGCCTCCTGACCTCCCAGGGGGCCGACTGGATCGTCGCTGATGGTGTTCATTTTGATGAGTCATACCACGAGTTCTTGCGCAGTTGTGGATGCAGGGTGGCCGTAATTGACGACATGGCAAGGCTGCCACGGTACGACGTCGATATCGTGCTCAACCAGAACCTCCACGCCCACGACCTGCGCTACAATTGCACAGGGGGGACAAAATTGCTCCTGGGCGCCAGATATGTCTTGCTGAGGCGGGAATTCTTGAGATTGCGTCCTGTGACAAAACCTATATCCGACACGGGCAGGAACCTCCTCATAACCCTTGGCGGTATAGACAAGGCCAATTTTACGGAGAAAATACTTTTGGCCATAAGAGACATCCCGTGGCTCAAGGCAAACGTGGTGGTGGGTGCGGGTAATCCCAACGTCCAGCGCATCAGGGCCGTGACGATGGCAAGCAGACTGAGGGTTGTGCAAAACGCCACCGACATGCCGTCGCTTATGTCGTGGGCGGATGTGGCAATTACATCGGGTGGGACAACCGTATGGGAACTGGCATTTATGGGGGTGCCCAGTATCGTGGGCAGGGTGGCCGAAATTGAGGATTACCTGGTTGGCGGATTAAACAGACACGGGTTGTTTATTGATATCGGCTGGTTTGAGTCAGCCACTCAGGAGGCTGTTTGCACGACGATGACCGCCCTTATGGCAGATGTCACCCGACGGAAGGAGATGAGTATCAAGGGGCAGCAAACCGTTACGGGCAATGGCTGCCAGGAGGTCTTTATGGAGATGAATCGCAGATGATAAAAAACAAACGGATATTGGTTACCGGTGGCTCAGGGGTTATCGGGCGGCAACTGCTGTCCCTGCTGGCGGAGGATAACGCTGAGGTCCTTTCGATTGACAGGGAGCCGTTGGAGTGCGTCGCACCGGATGTGATTAAACGCGGGGTCAAGCACATCACGGCCGATCTGTCAACTACCTCATTGGAGCCGATCAGGGACTTTGCCCCCCAGGTGGTGTTTCACCTTGCTGCCGGCTTTGAGAGGTCGAGTGAATCACCGGGATTCTGGCACAGGAACTGGCAGGACAACACGCTGCTCAGTCACCGGATGGTTGAACTTGCAGGACAGTTGCCGACGGTGGCGGTGTTTGTCTTTGCCTCGAGCTATCTTATCTACGCAAAAGAGCTGTATATGCACGAGGGGACAGGTTCAGCGACCAGGTATCTCACGGAGGCTGACACGGTCGGCCCCAGAAACGTCACGGGGGCATCCAAGTATTACACCGAGCGGGAATTGCAGTTTGTCAGCGAGGTTGTTAATCCCTCCCTGCGCTGCGTCAACGCACGGATTTACAGGGTGTTTGGTCGCGGCTCCAAGGACGTGATATCGCGCTGGATTCGGATGGCCCTTGAGGGGCAGGTCGTGGAGGTGTACAACAAGGAAAACGCCTTCGACTTCATATATGCTGCAGACGTAGCCGATGGGCTTTACCGGCTGGCCGACAGCGGGGATGCACACGGCGTTGTCAACCTCGGCTCCGGTGTGTCAACCACGATTGCGCAGGTGTTGGACGTGCTAAAGGCGCAGTTAGGCCTGCGTTACATCGACAAGGGCATAACGGAACGGATCGAGCGCAGTGGCGCCGACCTCGCAAGGCTTAAGGAGTCAACCGGATGGCTGCCGTCGATATCCGTCAGTGAGGGCATACGACGGATCGCAGAGTACGAAAGGGTAAAGGGGTCAAAATGAACGTCCTGATAACAAGCGCCTCCCGCAAGGTGAGTCTGGTCAATGCCTTTAAGGTCGCCCTGGCATTGGAGGGTGGTGGCAAGGTCATTGCCGCTGATATCAGTGAGTTGGCCGCGGCGTTGTACATGGCCGATGGGCATTGCCTCGTCCCTGCCGATGCCGCCCCCGGGTTTATCCTGCGAATGCTTGAGATTTGCACGGAGTATGAGATCGGACTGTTGATACCAACCAGAGATGAGGAGTTGCCGATCTTTGCGCAACACCGGCAGCGGTTTGCCGACATCGGGGTCACGGTCATGGTGTCATCGCCGTTGACTGTCAGGACGTGTCAGGACAAATTGTTGTTTTACAAGTTTTGCACGCAACATGGTTTTTCTGCACCAAGGTTGTATGCAGCAAATGCGGCAGAGAGGGAGATAACGTATCCGTTGCTTGTCAAGCCACGTATTGGCAAGGGCAGTCGTGGCATCTTTCTGATCAACTCACGCAAGGAGCACAGACGGGTGCTTGAAGAGACGCCTGAGCTGCTTGTCCAGGAGTTTGTACGTGCGCAGGAGTACACGATTGATCTGTTTGCGGACTTAAACGGACGGGTCATATCGGTAGTGCCTCGTCAGCGGATAGTCGTCCTTGGCGGGGAGTCCTTTGTCGGCAAGACGTGCAGGAACCTTCAACTGATGGACGAGGCAGAGAGGCTTGCCGTTAAGCTCAATCTCAGCGGACACAACACGTTGCAGTGCTTTCTCGATGGCGGGTGCGTCAAGTTCATAGAGGTCAATCCCCGATTTGGTGGTGGAGCTGCCCTGAGTATCGCTGCCGGGGCCAACAGTCCGCTGTTTCTGGTAAGGCTGCTCAAGGGGCTGCCAGTAGCGCCTGTCATCGGTGAGTTCAAGAATAACTACTACATGCTCCGGTACACGCAGGAAATGTTTATCGGTGGCACGTAGGAGAAAGAGAAGAGACAAGGAGGGCGGCTCCGCCCCCTCCTTGACCTCCCCCGCAAGGGGACCAGTCCCCTTGACCCCATAATGGGCTGGGTGGCAAGTGGGGCGACTCGTTATTCGTTTACGCTGTAAAGTGAAAATGTTCCTTTAATGTTCTTTGCCTCGAAATTAGACTCAAAAAGAGAAAGCGATATAGAAATGTCTGACTTTACACGATGCTCGGTAGTTGAAGATACGAGGATTTGACCTAATTTGCTCGCAGATTCTATTCTGGATGCAAAATTAACGTGAGGGCCAAGTGCAGTGAATTGATTACGAGATTTAGTCTCGATATTGCCAACAGTAGCTTCTCCGGTATGTATGCCGCATCCCAATTTTATATCGATCTCATTGATATCATTTTCGGCAATGGACAGTTTCCATTTATGAAGCCAAGACTTAATGAGGTCATTGAACTTTCGCTTTAACTCTTTTGCAGCGTTAACGGCAGAGATAGCATCCGACGTACCATCGTCATCTTTGTGATTAATGACGCCAAACATGGCCATTATGCCATCTCCGATAAACTTGTCCAGGACACCGTTGTGCTTAAATATCACATCTGCCCCTAATTCGTAGTATTCCTTCAGGAATCCGGATATAAGTTTTGGGTGTGCCTTTAGTATATCGCACAGTTTGGAGAAGCCTCTGATGTCCCAAAACACTATGGTGATTGTACGTTGAGAGACCTCCAGTAGAGAGGGGTCTTTTTCTATAACATCAAAGATCCTTGGATCGAAATGCTGTCGTAAGAAATTGCGTTGCTGCAACAATTGACGATAACTCAAAAGAATACGCGTTTTTAAGCGTAGAATATCCCCTGCCTCTGTATTTTTAGCGCTCTTATCTACTATATCAATTGCCCCATACTCAAAGACTTTTTTTATCGTCTCCTTATTCAATTTATCCTTTTTTGCTGTAAAAAGAATTGCCATAACATATTGATCTATTTCTCTGGCAGCCCTGATCAGATTAATCCCGCTATCGTCTTTTTCCATCACTAAATCTGTCAGAATAATGTCAATGGGGGTAGCACTCCATTCAAACGTGGTCACGTTGCTCACGCACAGTAACAATGCCATATTACACAGGTATAAAAGTGGCTTAAATCCTTGCAACCACGGTTGATAGTGGTA
>NZ_JABXWD010000272.1 GCF_019173545.1 Candidatus Magnetobacterium casense
AAGAGAAAAGAAAGGGGCGGCTCCGCCCCCCTTCAGAACCCCCCGCAAGGGGGCCAGCCCCCTTGACCCCTTCCTGTGAAGGTTTGATTTCCAACAAAGCTAAACTATTAACAACTAATAAACATTTCTAATACGATAGCCCTGTGTGGCGCTACCCTTCTCTGCGTGTTGCATGAAATCATGCAGTCATTGTATAATAAAGCAGGTACTTTCTACAGGCCGGATGACTGAGGCCAATCCTGGTCGTATGCCAGGGTGAAAAAAACTTATGCTGAGGTAAGATATTACAACAATAGCAGACAAACTAAAGACCATCGTCAACGCCTTGGAGGACAAGAAGGCCGAAGACATTTCAATACTCAGGCTGCAATCACTGACGGCCATCACCGACTACTTCGTGATATGCACCGGTACAAATCCGCCACAGATAAAGGCTATCGCAGACAACGTAGAGAGACGCCTGAGAGACTCCGGTGTCAAACCATTAGGCATCGAGGGCCTCAGAGGCGCACAGTGGGTATTGATGGACTACAACGATGTGCTCATCCACGTCTTTACACCGCAGATGAGGGACTACTATCAACTGGAGCGGCTCTGGCTGGACGCACCATCTATGACCGCCCAAGAGCTAAGGGCCTCCTGATGAGGGCAGTATCCTGCACTTGCAAAAGACCAAAGCCTGCTATCTCAGGGGCATTAAAATAATAAAGAAGGAGTGTATCTATGCCTGAATTTCAAGTAGTGGGAAATGTAGACCCCTTTCTGCTGGTAACGCTCAAAAAGGGGGAGCGCATCTATGCCGAATCCAACGCAATGGTTACAATGGATGCAGTGCTGGAACTCAAGGGCAAGATGGCCGGAGGTTTTCTCAGCTCCCTGGCAAGGAAGTTTACGTCGGGGGAGTCGTTTTTTCAGCAGTCTCTGGAGGCCACCCAGGGAGAAGGACAGGCGCTGCTATCGCCCACCCTGCCGGGGGATATTGAACTCCTCGATGTCGGCGTAAACCAGTACCGTTTAAATGACGGAGCCTTTGTGGCGGCCTCAGACACCGTGCAGATCAGCGTTAAGTCTCAGGGGATCGGTCAGGCGTTATTTGGTGGAACGGGCGGGTTCTTTATCATGGAGACCTCGGGGCAGGGCAAGCTGGCAGTGTCAGGGTTTGGAACGATGTTTGGGCTGGATGTCAAGGCCGGTTCGGACGTCATCGTGGACAACTTTCACGTCGTTGCCTGGGACAGGAACCTCAACTACAATATATCGCTTTCGACGTCCAAGGGCGGATTCCTGAGCAACCTTGTGGGTAGTGTGACCACCGGTGAGGGGGTTGTCAACCGCTTCAGCGGCAATGGAAAGGTCTACGTGTGCTCGCGCAATCGCAGCGGATTCCTGGGCTGGATTGCCTCAAGTCTGCCCGGTACCGGCAGCAGCAACAGAGGCAGCGGCTCCAATATAAATATCTCCAGAGACTTACTATAATACTTACTATAAGGAGGTTGTAACTATGGCTGTCAATCTTTCCAAGGGACAGAAGATATCGTTAGAGAAGGAGGCGGGCGGCAGGCTCACAAAGGTGATCATGGGGCTTGGATGGGACGTCAAAAAGTCGGGTGGATTTCTGGGGTTTGGCCAAAAGAACCAGTCTATCGATCTGGATGCCTCCTGCGTGCTCTTTGACGAGGCCGGTGAGCAGGTCGATGTGGTGTGGTTCAAGCAGCTCAAGAGCAAGGATGGCAGTATCACACACACGGGCGACAATCGCACGGGCGCCGGTGAGGGCGATGACGAACAGATAATCGTTGACCTCGGCGCCGTACCCTCCAACATCAAGACGTTGATGTTTGTTGTCAACAGCTTCACCGGACAGAGCTTTAAGGATGTGGAAAACGCCTTCTGTCGCCTCATCGACCAGCAGAATGGCAAGGAGGTGGCGCGGTTCAATCTCAGTTCGCAGGGGGCTCACACGGCACAGATCATGGCAAAGGTCTATCGCCACGGCGGCGAGTGGAAGATGCACGCCATCGGCGAAAACGCAAGCGGACGCACGTTCAAGGACCTGATGCCGGTTATGCGTCAGGCCCTTTGAGCCGGCGTTGCAGGCAGGGATTGCAAGAACGTTTATGCTTCAAATAAAAAAGAACTAAGGAGGTCTAACAATGGCTATTAGTCTGACAAAGGGTGGTAATGTATCATTAACCAAGAGTGCTCCGGGGCTGAAAAAGATGTTTGTAGGGCTTGGATGGGATGCCCGTATAACTGACGGGTCGGCCTTTGACCTCGATGCCAGTGTTTATTTGCTTGGCGCCAACGGTAAGGTGCGCAGTGACGCCGATTTTATCTTCTTCAACAATCTAAAGTCGGCTGAGGGCTCAGTGGAACATATGGGCGACAACCTCACCGGTGCCGGCGAGGGCGACGACGAGGTTGTAAAGGTAGACCTGGACAAGATACCTGCCGATGTCACCAAACTGGTCTTTGGCGTGACGATCTACGATGCAGATAAACGCAAACAGAATTTTGGGATGGTACGTGCCGCATTTATCCGTGTTGTAAACCAGGACGATAACAAAGAGGTTGCCCGCTATGACCTGTCCGAGGACTACAGCACGGAGACGGCCATGCTCTTTGGTGAACTCTACAAACACAACGACGAGTGGAAGTTCAAGGCCATAGGAGAGGGCTTCTCCGGCGGACACGCCGCAATGGCAGGCAGCTACGGGGTCAACGTAGGTTAAAGAGAAATGAGGGTGGTGGCTCCGCTTCTTTAGTTGCAACGGGGGGGCCACCCCTCTTTCAAAAAAGACGAAGGTTTATGAAAAAAAGAGAGAACCATTATGTCGTATGGTGATAAACTGGAACTGGATATAGACAAATACTGCCTGAGATACGGCCTGGATGATAACTATCACACTCTGTGCTCAAACTGTTTGACCAATAACTCTATATCCATAGAAAGTCATCACAACCAATGTACCCACTGCGGACAAACACTCGATATACGCAGATACCCAATCTCCGTCATTGCCATAAGAGGTAATAATGTAACTTCGGCAGTCATAAGAGACCAGGACGGCCTGCGTGTCGTATGCGGCAACTGCGGGCTTATCATCTACGTTAAGTGCGAAGGAGAGGACTTCACGCAATGTATTGACTGCGGGATGCAGATCGATTACAGTAGCTATCCCGACTGACTCAACAAATCCTGTATACTAAAATGACGCAGGTTTTTTCAGGCATGATATTTGACGGACAAAATAATGGAGTCAAGGGGACCAGTCCCCTTGACTCCATAAAAAATGCCACACATTTGCTATAACCGTCCTTGACAAATACGGATTGAGTTAATTATAATCAATGTATTATGTTTATGCATAGAACCGTTTTGTTGACAGTTGTATTACTTCTGAGCCATGCACTTGCGATGGCTGAGGTGCAGGTCACGGCTAGTTTCTATCCGCTTGCGCATTTTGCGGGGCAGGTGGGTGGCAACCTCGTGCATGTGACAAACGTCACTCCAACGGGCGTTGAACCACACGAGTTTGAACCAAAGCCCCTGGATATCAAACGTGCATTTGCATCCCAACTGTTCATCTTCAATGGCGGGGGGATCGATCCCTGGGCAGAAAAGCTCCAAAACGACCTCGGCGCAAAAGGCGTGACCATCCTGTGCATGGCCTGTCAACTGGGCAGACACGACGACCCGCACTTCTGGATAGACCCCGTCCTGGCCATCGAAGAGGTACGACTCATCAGCGATACCCTCGGCAGGATCGATCCGAAAAATGCAGCCGTCTATAAGAAAAACGCTCAGGAGTACATAAAAAAGCTGACCGCCCTGGACTCCGACTTCAGAGAAGGCCTCAAGACCTGCCAACACCGCGAAATAGTCGTCACCCACAACGCCTTCAGTTATCTGGCCAGGCGCTATAACCTTACAACCCTGACGCTGGCAGGACTATCTCCGATCGAGGAACCCTCGGCACGCAAACTTGCCCAGATCGCACGGACCGTCAAGACCAAGGGGATCAGACACATCTTTTTTGAGTCCTTGGTCAGCCCCAAGATAGCTCAGTCGATAGCCTCCGAAACGGGAGCGGTAACCCTGCCGCTTAATCCCTGTGAGGGTCTCACCACGGACGACATCCAAGACGGCAAGGACTACATCGCCATCATGCAGGACAACCTCAGAAACCTGCGCACTGCCCTGTCATGCAAATGAAGCGTGGGTAGTACATAGAGAGGTGAGCTATGTCCCAGATACTCCCAAAAATCGCTAAAAAACTCCATAAAAATGTTTCCTATATCTTTCTTTCAACTTGACTTGTGTGACAATTTTTATGTAACATATAATCAGCATAGGTAGTGAGGATTATATATCTTGTAAATATCTGCAAACCTTAAAAGGAGGTAAGTATGGTATCGAAGGTTGTAATTTTAGTAGGGCAATCACCGGTTAGTTGGGAAGAGGCAACGACAAATCTTATCAAAGAGGCACAGGTCAGCCTGAGACACATCACACGCATCCTCGTAACGGAATTCGACGTAAAGATGAAAGAAGACGGCAACGTAGACGCATTCCGGGTAAAGGCCGAGGTTTCCTTCAGGATCGAGGCACACTAGCCATCAGATATGCAATTGAAACATTGTGTATCGGAGAGTCTAACGGGTGATAAGATATAAGAGGCTGGACGGGTTCACAGAGGCTGGGACAGACCGGTGGAGGTGGGAGAGGTTTCAGAGGCAGGAGAAGTGGGAGAGGCTTCACAGGAACATCTCACTGCCTGAGCAGGTAAAATGGGGTCAAGGGGACTGGTCCCCTTGCGGGGGGTTCTGAAGGGGGGCGGAGCCGCCCCTTTCTTTCTTGCCTTAAAGTATAGTTACCATGAAATATAAAGAG
>NZ_JABXWD010000273.1 GCF_019173545.1 Candidatus Magnetobacterium casense
CAATAAAGCCATTCCTTGTAAAACCACCCTTCCCTAACCCCTAATGCTGTTGACTTAAGGAAACATAGTAACTGTCTGAACCAGGATTGCACAGATTAAAGGATTTACAGGAAAAAAACACGAAACCTTCTTAACATAATCCTGATAATCCCAATTATCGGACAGCTCCTTACAGTCGCCGGGCCGTTAAATCGTGGTTCAGACATCTTTATGCTTAAGTCAACAGCGTTACGTATCCTCTTTATATTTCACGGTAAAAGAAAGAAAGGGGCGGCTCCGCCCCCCTTCAGAACCCCCCGCAAGGGGACCAGTCCCCTTGACCCCGTAAAAATGCCATGTATCTTGTATTTAATCCAATCGAAATCTGCTATAACAGCCACACATCCAGATGCAGTGATGCGGCTGCGTGCAGTTATTTAACGACAGGACTGGCGTTTAAACCGTATACTTGGCTTTATGAGCTATTGGTGCATATAAAAAACTGCACCGGCAGTGCCATAAAAAAACTGCCATTTCGATGACACCCAGTGAGTTCCCTTGATTAACAGCCAAGTTTATCTCTGGCACGCATTTTGAAACATGCAGGGAAATTGACATGGTCAAATAGTAAACTTAAGCAATAATACGAATTTTTAAGGAGGATTACACACATGGAAAACATCATCAACTGGGTAGTGGAACTCAACAGGAGTAACCACTTGGGATTTGCACTCGTAACCGTGGTTACGATGGCTGGACTGGGGGCATTGATAGGTTCGGGGATAGAGCTGTGCTTTAAGGCCCTGGGCGTCAAGCACAACAAGATAGAGATACACCACTAAAACACAGACAAAGAAGGAGAAGACACGATGGATTATTTGATGATACACCTGCCCATAGCGGGTGTGGATATGATGAGCTGGCAGTTGATACTGATCGGACTGACGGTGGGAGTAATAGGCGGATTCTTTGGAGTAGGCGGAGCATTTATGGTAACCCCGGCGCTCAACGTATTTGGCTTCCCGATGGCCTACGCCATTGGTACCGACATGGCACATATTGCTGGTAAATCGGTAGTGGCAACCATAAAGCACAGAAAACTGGGCAACGTGGACCTGAAACTGGGACTGTGGATGGTAGTCTTTACGGCCGTTGGCATTGAGCTTGGAGCGACGCTCATCATGTGGTTGGAAAAGATCGGCAGGGTTGGCCCCATTGTTAGGGTCGTCTACATGGTACTGCTGTTTGGACTTGGCTCTTATATGCTGTATGAGTTCTTTGGGCTGTCGAGGAAGAGCAAGAACAGCGGCGGCAAGATCACGGATGCCGGTACATCTCCACTGGCACTGAGGCTGCACGAAATCAACCTGCCCCCTATGATTCACCTCAAGACCTCGGGCATTACGATATCGCTGTGGGTCATTGGTGGCATAGCAACATTTACGGGTTTTCTGGCCGGATTCCTGGGCGTAGGTGGCGGTTTTATCAGGATGCCTGCCCTGATATACCTCATCGGTTGTCCGACAACCGTGGCAGTGGGCACTGACCTGTTTGAGGTCATGATTTCAGGTGCATACGGGGCATTTACATACGCCCTCAAGGGCAGGGTTGAGATTGTGGCCGCCGTTATCATGCTCTGTGGCGCTGCGGTGGGCGCACAGTTTGGAACACTGGCAACCAAGTACGTAAAGGGTCTTATCATCCGCTTCTACTTTGCAGTGACGATGCTCCTGTCGGGTGTATCGGTGGTGTTTAAACACATATCAGCCGGTTACAAGAATGTGTACTCCGGTAGTTTGAACGCATGGGTAAAGACCACCACAGGCTTGACGGATAAGGAGCAGATCAAGGACTGGCTGCTCATGAACAAGGCCGCCGTAAAGACATGGATTGTCCAGCAACCTGACGTCATGCAAAGCGCATATGCGATGGAAAAGATGTGGAACAACTACTCGGGATATCTGATGCTTGGCTCTGCAACTGCACTGAGCATCCTGATAGTGGTAAAAATGTTCCAGGGAGTAATGTATGAGAGACGTCTGCATGCCACTGAGTATGCACGTGAGTCATCCAAGTAAGAATCGCTTAAAGACTGCGATTGAAATTAAGAATCAAAAGATAAAAAGACATATAAATTGGAGGATTTTGAAATGAGTAAGATAGAAAAAAACAAGAAAGTGGCAGTGGTTGTATATCCTGGTTTAGAGTACAAGAAGGCGATCATGTACGCAAGAGAGACGGCAAATGAGTACAGCGCTGAACTCGTAGTAACGGCAGTCATGCCGGATTTAAAGGATTCCGGCAACATGATGCTGGCCATCGGCGAATACGGCAACAACGCCGCCGTGTGCAACAAGATAGAGCGGGACTGTTACGAGTTCTTTGACATGGTAGGGAAGTTCTGCACAGAAAACGAGATAAAGGCAGACCAACGCATTGAAAAGGGAGAAATCGACGAAATCATAAACGCTCTGCAGGCTGACACACAAAACATACGGCTCATCGTAGTGCCTGCCGCAACCAAGAACGTAAATTACTCGGTCTTCTTTGACTCGATAAAGCAGTTTGCCAGAAAGATGTTGCCCTCACAAGAGATGAGATGTCCGGTTGTTTCGGTCCTATAGCTCCGGGAGGCTTCAAACACCTGCATTTGCAGAAAAACACACCGTTTGGGGAGGTATGATACACCTCCCCGTCCCTTTTTTTTGTGTGTGGGCATGACATAACAATCGATAAGGTTAAAAATAACAAGGAACAACCACTAAAGATATGTCATATCCCAAACGCTGTATATGATTGCTTTTGACGTGCTCTGTGGTTGTAATTGTTTAACGTTTTGCGAAATGCAAACTTGATCTCGATGCGATATGCAGAGTATAATCTATAATGGAGACGATGGTAACCGAATGCAAAAGCCTTAGCAAGGTACATGGTAAGGGAGCGAAGTTGGAAGACCTTGCTGTTACGTGTGTCTGTCTGGCCAACAGTCAGGGTGGGAGAATTATTATAGGCTTTGAAGATAAAGATAAACAGCCACCCCCGGCGCAAATCGTTACAGATGATGTTGTCAATGCCACAATTACCAGGTTAAGGTCATTATGTTTTAACGTTAGTCTATCGGTTTCCAATATTGAAACCCATGACAACGGTGGGCAGTATTTCGTTATAATGGTATCTCCTTCTAAGGCTATAGCCACCACGAGTAACGGAAAGTTATATATACGTGTTGGTGACCAGTGTCAACCTGTTCACGGAGAAGACATCTACCGGTTGGTTAGTGAAAAAGACACTTTTCAGTGGGAACTACAACAGCATGATATCTCAATCGGGCAAATCCCTGAATCAAACATCCGGTGGTTTGCCGGTGAAATCAGACAGTCTAACCGGGTTAAGCCGGGCATAAAAGAGTTAAGCGATGCCGAAATAGTACAACACTACAACCTTGTCATAGACAACAAACTCACCAACCTGGGCATACTGTGGTTAGGTGTTGCCACACAACGCATCCAATTGACCTACCCCATAACCATACAGTATATTGTCTATGATGAACAGGAAAACAAAACCAGAAAACATAGCTGGCATGACTGCACCCAAAACCCCAAAGAACTTCTGATGGATATAGAAAAACAGGCGGTGGAACTGACATATTATCAGGAATTTCCACATGGACTCCTCCGCAAACAGATAAGACACTACGACCAACGGGTAATCCGTGAACTACTTGTTAATTCCATAGCACACAAGAGTTATACGATATCGGCTGACATATTTATAAGACTGTATACTGACCGTTTAGAGATCACCAATCCCGGCTCTCTGCCATTAGGCATAACCAAGGACAATATACTCCATACAACCAACCGCAGAAACCCTCATATGGTGAGAATTTTACACGACATGGAATTAATGGAAGGTGAGGGTACAGGCTATAATCTGCTATATGAGATCAGCAGCCGTGAGGCAAAACCCTTCCCCGTTGCTGAATCTGATTTCAACACTACAAAGGTAACCCAATACTCTAAAATAATGGATGAAGAAGTGGTCTATTTACTTGATTTTATTTCAAGCCACTATCAACTTTCTCAAAAGGAATTCATTGTAATGGGAATTGTAGCCAGACATAAGAAGATACTTCCCTCGCAACTGGCAAGAGAATTACAGCTTAACGAAGAAGAAAGGCTACGCCCTTATGTTAGTGGACTTTTAGAACAAGACTTGTTGGTCAGCCGTGGAGTTAAAAAGGGAAAAGAGTATATGATCAACACCAGATTAATTGCAAGCGCCAGGATCAATGTAAAACCAACCTTAAAGACTATAGAATTCCACAGGCTAAAGGCCCTGATTGAGGAAGATGTAAAATATCACCCTAATAGCGGTATTTCTGAAATCAAAACAAGGCTGGAAGACGTATCACTAAACGATGTGCGTAAAGCAACCTATACTCTGGTTGCAGAGGGCATCCTGGCGACAGAGGGCGCTAAAAGAAACAGGTGTTATTCTCTGGCAAAAAAAAAATAAACATGAACTGAAATCAAAAATAAACAACCATAACATATTGATATTAAAGAAGAGTTTTTATTTTTTATATGCCTGTTTGAAAATAAAAGAGTAAATGTAATAGTCTATCAACAGACGTTATACTGAAATGACTCAGTTTTTTTCAGGCATGATAATTGAGTGTGAAATAATGGGGTCAAGGGGACTGGTCCCCTTGCAGGGGGTTCTGAAGGGGGGCGGAGGGGGTGGGGCACCCCTGCCACAAACCGCCCCTTTCTTTCTTGTATGCAGGCAATTTGGTAGCACTCCATTCAAACGTGGTCATGTTGCTGCCGCATAGTAACAATGCCATATTATGAAGGGATAAAAGTGCCTTAAATACTGGTAACCACGGTTGATTGTGGTGC
>NZ_JABXWD010000274.1 GCF_019173545.1 Candidatus Magnetobacterium casense
AAGGGGACGTTATCATCTTCTATATCGGAGACATCCTCGCCGGGGAGGACCTCGCTGATAATCTTTACCAAGTTGCCTTTTACTTCTTCTCTTGTCATATCTACCTCTTCTGTCATTAATTTACCTCTTTATGGGTTTAAGCACCATACTTCTTTACGATTACTGTGGAATTAATACCGAGCATTCCGAATGCGTTGTTGAGTATGTACTCGATATTATCGACCTTCATTGGTTTATCCCTGACGATGTTTGTGATTTTACATGCCGGGTCCAGGTTGTCCAGGTTCAGGGTGTGGTGTATCATGCCGTCGTCGAAGGACGGCAGTTCTCCGGCGAGTTCAAGTGCCCCTGCGGCACCCATCGTGTGACCAATGAAGCTCTTGGTGTTTGTGATATGGACGTCCTTGTGCATACCGAAGACGTCGTCTATGGAAATCCCCTCCTGCACATCACCCAGTGGGGTGGAGGTGGCGTGTGTGTTTATTATGTCTATATCCTGGGGACGGATACCGGCCTTATAGAGTGCCAGATGCATGCACTGTGCCTGTCGCACGCAGTTGGGGGCGACATAGTCGGAGGCGTCGGTGTTTATGGCATATCCCACGACTTCGGCGTATATTTTGGCGTTTCTGCTGAGTGCGTCATCGAGTCGTTCGAGGATATAGATGCAGCCGCCTTCGGAGATGACAATGCCGTTTCGGTCTGCGTCAAAGGGTCTGCTTGCCTTTGCGGGGTCGGAGTGGTGTGCGAGGGCGCCACCGTTTTTGAAGCTGGCGATTATCGGGAAGGCGTGTATTGTCTCCGACACTCCTCCGGCGATTGCCATATCGACCTCACCCAACCTAAGCATCTGCAGGCCCTGGATTATTCCCATGTTGCCTGCGGCACAGGCGGCGCCGATTGTATAGTGCGGCCCCGTTATTTTGAGGTTGAGGGCTATTTCACCGGCAGGATTGTTCGATATCCCCTTGGGGTTGAAGTTGTGGGAGACGTACCGGGGGTTATAGTCAAACTCCTTGATGGCAAAACATTCCACGACTGTTTCGGCGCACCCGTGTTCCGTGATGCCGACATAGATACCAATGCTGGATTTGTCGTACATGCTGAGGTCGAGCCTGGAGTCTGCGATGGCCTCATTGGTGCAATATATGCCGATGGAGCCTGCCCTTGTGCCACGCCTGCGTTCCTTTTTGGACTGATATCGCGTGTCGTCATAAGTGCAGACACCGGCCAATATCTCACCCATGATCTGGTCGTGAAAGACGGTAACGCCAGATTTACCCTCCAGGAGGTTTGTCCTGAACTCCGTAAGGTTGTTTCCGTTGGGGGCCGTCAGACCAACTCCTGTTATGACGATCCTCGCACTAGCTAAATTATCCATAGATAACACTTCCCCTATCTCTTAATGTTTCTGCATCCACAGTGAGTATATAAAAAAAAGACAGTACCGGACTTCAGGACATGTTCTTTCCCCACACTGGAAAGTCACTCTATACCCCATTGGTCTGATCCCTCAAGCAAGGATATGTTCTTGATGATATTCAACCTTATATACTAGCTTACCTCTATAGAATTTTGCACTTTTATCTTCAGCATAAAACTTCCTAAAAGGATATCATTAAAGATAAATCTTTGTCAACAATAAATTGTCCGGACAGGCACGGGGCCTGTCTGTGTTTCCGACAACGGGCATTGCATCGCAGAGATATGTCTTTTGCATATCAGCAGTTACGTGACAAGCACGCCTGCGTATCCGACTACGTGGTTGTAGTCGCCGCTTGTCTCTGCGGAGGTTTCGTACTTGACCAGCTCTGCCCTGGTGGCCCCCAGCTCCATGCAGGCATAGAGCATGACCGTTACGGGCATGGCCCCACACATGCTGATGTTTTCCTCATGCACCACTTCATATAGCCCTTCGGGGTCCATGGCGAGTATTTTTTCCAGTGCGAGGTTGTCCTTGTAGCGGGCCTGTTCTTCGGTGACGTAGTGGCTCATGTCGGAGCTTGCCACGATGACAATGTCTGTTGCGAGCTTTTGGGCGATTGCCATTCGTATCACGCCTGCTATGGTGATGGCTACCTGGTTGCACTCCTGCAGGGTGGCATGGAGCATCGTAATTGGCACGATACTGACGTCGGGGGATTGTGCGGCGGACAAGAAGTGCGCAATAAACGGTAATTGTACCTCCAGGGAGTGCTCGTAGTAGTGTGCGATGGGGTCGTCCTTGAGAAATACGGAGTGCTTAAGGAGCATATCCGCAATGCCTTCATTTATGCTAAATGTGTGCGTAGGTATCTCCCACTGCCCCTTCGACATCAGGGCAAACCGCTCCCCCGTGCCGGTGTGATTAGGACCAATCAGGATGATATTATCAGGCAACCTGACCCTGGAGTATGTCGCCCCGGCAACCCTCCCGGAATATATCAGACCGGCATGAGGAGTCACAATGCCAAAGACCTTTTCCTTCCGTGCATCATCCTGCACAAGCCCCTTCACCTGATGCTGCAACTCTTCACTGGTGCCCTTGTAGAAGTGCCCTGCCACTGCCGCCTGCCTTTTCATGGTCCAACCCTCCTTATTATTATTAGTCCCCCCGGCGACACCCCGGGAGGCATCAGCCGACCCCACGGCAATGGCTTGCGACGCCATACCCGAACAGTCAGCTCTGATTAGTGCTCAAAAACTGCTATCTTTCCCATTGCCGGAGTATCCCTCGTGGGAGTCCGTATAGTCGGCAAAGCGGGTATAATCAGACATAAACGTCAGATTCACCTTCACCCCGGCCGGACCGTTTCGCTGCTTTGCTATGTGTATTTCGGCCTTGCCCTTTGACTCCTGATTGTCTCTATTATACACCTCGTCGCGGTATAAAAACAATATAACGTCGGCATCCTGCTCTATGGCGCCGGACTCTCTGAGGTCTGCCAGGGTTGGTATCGGTGGTCTGCGTTGCTCCACAAGCCTGTTTAACTGGCTGAGGGCTATGACGGGGATACTCAATTCCTTTGCCAGCCCTTTGAGAGATCGTGATATTTCGGAAATTTCCTGTTCTCTGCGTTCTGCCCCTGCCCTGCCGCGCACCAGTTGCAGGTAGTCAACGATCACCAGGCCCAGGTCACGCTCCATCTTTAACCTCCGTGCCTTTGACCTCATCTCCAGCACACCGATGTCGGAGGAGTCATCGATAAATATAGGCGCCTCTGCCAGTCTGCCCGCCGCCGCGGTCAATATCGGCCACTCCTCACGGCGGAGAATCCCCTTCCTGACCCTGTTTGAATCTACCATCGCCTCCGAACACAGCATCCTCAGGGCAAGTGAACGCTTGGACATCTCAAGACTGAATATGGCAATAGGTCTCTTGGTGTGAACCCCGACGTGCTGGGCAATGTTCAGACAAAATGCGGTCTTTCCCATCGACGGCCTGCCCCCTATGATTATCAGGTCGCTGTCCTGAAACCCGGAGGTCAGTTCGTCAAGGTCCTTAAAGCCCGACGGAGTGCCCGTTATGGTCTCCTTTTTTGCGTAAAGGTGCTCTACAAGTTCGATGCTCTCCTTTACGATAACATCAAGGGAGGTGAAGGACTGTCGCACACGCTTGTCTGCTATCTCAAAGATGGTCTTTTCGGCAATATCGACCATGTCGTCGGCGTCCTGTCCCTGCTCGTATACCGTTGATATGATGGTGGTAGCGCCTTGGACCAGGCCACGCATAAGAGCTTTTTCCCGTATGATTTTGCTGTGAAATGCCACGTTGGCCGAGGTGGCAACTGCGTTGACCAAGGTCGAAAGATACGACAACCCACCTATTTTGTCGATATCGCCCGTTTTTTTCAGATGGTCTGTCAGGGTGACAAGGTCAATAGGCTCGTGTTTGTCAAGTATGGCAAGCATAGCCCTGAAGACACGCTTGTGTGAGTCCTTGTAGAAATCCTCATCGGATATCACCTCGATAACCTTATAGATGGCCTCCTGCTCCAGGAGTATTGCCCCCAGGACGGCTTGTTCGGCCTCTATGTTCTGCGGTGGTATCCTGTCAAGCGCCGTGTCATCTGCCATAGATACACCCCGCTATATCCGCCACTGTCCCAATCATAAACGCTCCGACACGATTCATGCGGCCCTCCGGTGACACACTACCCTATTCAGCCGTAACCTCAACCTTAAGGTCAGCCGAAACCTCCGGATGAATCCGGACCTTGACCACGTGCTCACCAATACGTTTTATCGGGCTATCCATGTGTATCTTCCTCTTGTCAACCGTAAAGCCTGCCCCCACAAGGGCCTCCGATATATCCTTGCTGGTAACCGAGCCAAAGAGCTTACCCTCTTCACCGGCCTTGGCCGTAAGCGTGATGGTTACTGATGAAAGTCTGGTGGCCAGGTCACCCGCCGTTGTCTTGAGCTTTTTGATTCTTTCTTCGATATTGCGGCTTTCGTGTCTGAGGGCCTTCAGGTTGCGTTCGCTTGCCTCCACTGCCAGGTTTCTTGGCAAGAGATAATTCCTTGCATAGCCGTTGGCTACATTTACAATTGACCCCATATTACCCAGATTGGCAATATCGTCTTTTAAGATCACCTTCATCTGTCGTACTCCTTCCTGAAATTTTGTAGTTCTGATAGTATAGCATAAAAAACCATACTATGTGACGGGACTATCGCATTAGGGTACATAAATTTTTAGTTGGTGTTCTGGAGTTATTGTCTAATCTGTTTTTAGTATCCTCTCAAAAAAGCAGGGTAATTTTTATTTCACGTTTAAAAGGCATGGATTCCTGCTTTCGCAGGAATGACAATTACAGCCGTTTTCTAAGTGTGTCATTTCTGGCTTGACCAGAAATCCAGTATGCGTAAAAGTATAGTTACCATGAAATATAAAGAAGATAC
>NZ_JABXWD010000275.1 GCF_019173545.1 Candidatus Magnetobacterium casense
GGTTCTCTGATTCCATTTTTGTCCATGTCGACCTCCCAAAATTGTGAATGTTGGAGATGGTCTCACCGTTCAGAAAAAATGGGTACCCTGGGGATAAATGGACGCTTACATTTGGCAGAGAACCAATCAACTGACGCAAGGGCATGTGCCGACGTTTCTTTCCGATCTCGTGGCGCAGAATACCCCATTCCGACGACCGTTTGACATCATGCTGATTGGGCAAAGTCGCACACAACCTCGCCCGAATCATCTGGCGGGTTAAGCGATTGAACGTATCGTCCAATGCCTTGAAAGCCTCTATTTTGCGTGTATGTTCTGCCGGGACAAAGTTGCGCAACACCTCATCATGATCCACTAGGGTACTGAGCCACCATCGACAATAGTTGACCTCAAAAGATCGTTGTACCATACCAATTGGCACCATCCCATTTTCAATCCCCGCCAGTAAAGGTCCAAGCCCAGCCACAATGGCCTCGTCACGACTTTTCCGCCAGGCACACCAAGCACGCAACTTAGGTTCCCTGGCAATAATTCCTTTGCAGAATTGAAGCAGCATTGACGGTGTCACACGATTCGGCACTACCTCCTTCCCGCTCACCAATCCGATCAGGTTGGCAGCCAATCCATCAAAACGGGTAAGTACTTCGATCAACCGTTTACCGGTTACCGCAACCGTACCCCCTGTCTTAAACAACGGGTTGGCATCGCCGAGCAATCGTCTCACTGCTCCCTGGAGAGTGGCCAACAACTCGGTTGTGGAGCCCAGGCTACCCATTACAGTGGACAAATGGTGATAAAAGCGAATAATGTTCTCCACCTCTGCGCGCCGGGTTCCTGAAAATCGCCACAAACCAGAGGTTTTTATTGATAAATCATTAAACTTTTTAAGCTCTTGGTCCAATTCCTTAATCTCGACCAACGCAGCCAAGTCATGGACACAATTCGGCTCCGCCTGCATGCCAGATTCGCACACAGCAACCAGATGTTTGCGTACCCGATTCTTGAGCAGTACACTCCTCGGCCACCAAGTTTTTTCTGCCTCCTGCCACATTGTCCGTAAACCAACCAGATCGACTTGCAGTGCATGGTTTAATATATAAGGCAGCGACAACGAATCAACTAAAACCTGTCGACGATCCACCAGGTCAAGCCCACCGATCAACCTATCGATAATGCTTTGAATATCGGTACGTAGCACAAAGAGCCAATCCTGTTCCGGCGCACAAAGTAATAATTCAGCCAATATTTTTAATTCATGCCGTCCACTCCTATCCAGCGTGATCAAGGAAAAACCGATGGTGGAGGCGAATTGTTTTATCGTTTGATCGAATTGTTCGCATATTGAAATCACCTGCCGTGCAGCACCCATCAGTGACGACTGCCACTCAGGAGACCATTCGCTACGAGGGATTGCTGCCAGCGGATTGTTGGCAACCTTCCCGATCCCTATGGCACCGGCATCCAAACGATCCATCAATTCGGTTGCCGAAATCAACACCATGGCCAGCGTTTTTAGCTTTTGTCGCCCAGTTGCATCCAACGTGACTGCAGGGAGATTGATTGGTCCAGAAAAATACGCAACCGCTTGATCAAGCTCCCCATACGCTGCAATCAACAGCCGTGCGGTACTCATCAAAGACGATTGCCACCCAGGAGACCATTCACTGCGCGTGATCGCCGCCAGGGGGCTTTTGGTAATCTGCCCAACCTCGGCGGCGTTGACATCCAACCTATCCGCCAACTGGCGCAACTCTTCCAGACTCTCTCGATCATGGATGTCAACAGTAGGCCAGGAGAGTTCCACTGCCGACATGTCGCGTTCATGAATGACTCGACCAATGGCCATAAAAGCGGTCAGGCCGTTTCTTTGTACTCGGTGCAACCGTTCAACAAAGAGATTCAACTCGGCACGCACCTGTTTAAGTTGCTGCGCCCGTAGTTGCCACTCCCCCTGGTCGACAGCCCCTTTGGCCTCCCACGCCATTTGCAACTGGGCCAGCACGTCTGCTTTCCTGGCTTTATTGCTGTGCAACTCCAGGCAAAATTCCCCCAGATTGACCTCTTTTGAATGAAGCCGACGGTAAACGACATCCAATGCTGCACTCTTCTCTGCGACAAACAACACCGATTTGCCTGCCGCCACACATTGGGCGATCAGATTAGCGATGGTTTGTGACTTGCCCGTTCCTGGTGGTCCAATCAAGACAAAATCTTTGCCTTTATCGGCTGCTATAACCGCCGCCAACTGAGAGCTATCGGTTGATAGCGGGGTAAAAAGGGTAGTCGGATCAACACTCGCATCCAGACTGCGGGGTTCTGGAAAGGGGACGGTAGCCGGGTAGGTTTCACGGGGGGTATCAAGCAAATGCTGGACGACCGGATTACGTTTCAAGCTCTCTGTGCGATCAACCAAATCCTTCCACATTAGATATTTGGCAAAGCTAAAGACACTAAGAATGACATCCTCAACAACCTCGAAACCGGACATATCCTTGACGGATTCACGTACCATTCGCCAGATACGAGCAATATCCAGTCCGGAGTCATCTTTTGGCAATTCGCCGTCCAGACCGGGAATAACCAGTTTAAAGTCCTGACGCAACATCTCCAGAAGGGTCAGGTTGAAACGTGACTCGTCATCGAGTAACTCCAGACGGAATCCGGAACGGACACTGCGACGTTCCAGCGTAACCGGTACAAGGATCAACGGGGCACGGTATCTAATCTCCTTACCCGTCGGGATCCAGGAAAGGAAACCCAGTACCAGAAAAAGCGTGTTGGCTCCCCCTTCCTGGAGAGCCAAGCGGGAACTGCGGTAAATCTCCACTAATCGACTGTCAAGTTCCTTCTCCGCCAGGTCGACAAACAGTTCATCCCGTTCTAACGCATCCATGGTCATTTCAAGTCGGGCATTCTCATGATGGCGTGCCTCATGAAGGGCAAGGTTTCTGGGATCTCGTCCATTTCCCATATCTGGTCGCGGCAATATCTTGAATTGACGTCCGCTGGCCAAGCAGTCCTCAAACCTGCCAGGATCAGGAGCATCCAAGACAATGGCTCTTTTGCCAACCTTGAAATTTAACAATGTGTTGCGCAACGAAAGGTCAAGAAGCTTGCGTTGCCAGTGCCCCAGTCGTCCATGGATCCGTTCACTGATGTCGATAGGACGGAGGGCAATCTCGCCCCAATCAGGCGCATTTTCAAATACCGGTTCTGTCTGTTCGGGAATAGCGTCAGCTACTCCTGTGTCCACTACTTCCGTGCTGGCCAATGGACGAATTCGTTGCATTCTGGTTCGTCGAATATCAACCGCCAATTCAAACTTGTCTGATTCGGTCTCGGCAATCAGTTGAAAACCGTGTTCAATCGCCGTTTTAAAGGTCGGGGCGGGTCGTTGGCAAGACAGTGTAGTCTCAAACACCACCAATTCATCCAACTTGCCTCGTTTCCGCAAAACGGAAGCGTCATCCACTATAGCTGTGGAGAATTCTTCGGCAATCAACCAGCAACCAATAAACGAGTGGCCGTGGGTGAAAACGATGATCGGATTGAGCCCACACTGTTCCAGGCAACCGGCAAACAACAAAGTCATGTCCAAACAGGTGGCAATACCACCGTTGCAAACTTGGCTTGGCGATCGGACTTTCTGTCCCTCCTTCTCAAAACTGGATGCTGGCAAAGCATATTCAAGCCCAAAAGAGCAGACTGCACTCCACACCGCCGAAAGCAACTCCCATGCCCGTCCCTTTGTGCCTCGAGCGTAACCGTTCAAAGCGGAATCCTTGCCGTGTTTACGCAAAACCTCGGCCGATTTTTTGAGTACCTTGTCAACAGCCGGGTCGTTGGGCTGAACAAACGCACCCACCAATTCAGGTACTGAGCCGATGCCTCCCCACTGGTTGCGCGCCAGCATTTCGATGGGTATCTCCAACCGAGATCGTTCAAGGTCAGCCTGCCGAAGGACCAAAAGAGCTGTTGCTTTTTCTGCCTCCGTCAATCTGGCCAGCAGACCACCATCCAGATCGACATCCATCTTGGGAATATGGTAACGCTGTTTGGCACCCACTCTTGCGATATGCCAAGTATGGGTCTTTATAAAGGGGGGATCAGAGGATATTATCAATTCCAGGTCGTCTAGCACCTCATTGCCGTCGTTGATGATGACGACCTCTCTCAACACCGGTACCGAGTTTTGATAGAAGGCAAAGGAAATCTTGGGAGCGATAGCAGCATTCAGCATGATTGGGGTTGGGTCAGTGCCCTCTATACCATCAGACGGCATCTGTTTGGTACCGACTTGACCGGTGGAATCTACATCAACACGGTGTAGCGACTTCATATCACCCTCCACGTCGTCTAAAACAAGTAACCACACAAAACATAAACATGAATTTATTCTGACCCTCCAGAATTTATCAAACAAGCGGGCTTGCCTCGTTTAGACAAAGCACACATAATGGTCGGCCAACGGAGGTGCGGATCATGTCAAAACAGGTCAGCAAGCATCACTCCCCCCCGGGAGAAAACAGCCATTTTGTAATCGCGGCCAGAGTCAATACTGCCACTCATTTTTACTCCGCAACAAACCACCAAAATCATGTAATTTCAGTAAAGGAAGAGCCAACCAACTATCCAGTTATACCATTAAAGGCTTTGAATTAAAAACCTGTTCTTAATTTGATGGAGCCAAACGTATGAGTTTTTCATCCACACGTATTCAAATCTATCAGCTCTCAGTCGGGCTGCCGCCCTCCAGGAGTGCCCCTGCGGGGCGTTTTGGGCGCGCTGCGCCAATTTCCTACGGAAATTGGCTTGGGTGAAAGCACGCCCGTTA